>NZ_JUEE01000255.1:0-15176 GCF_000802135.1 Desulfosporosinus sp. BICA1-9 | reverse complement strand
CGGAATCTGAAGATAATTAAGAGTTCTATTAAATGTTACGGCAAAGAGAAACCGTATGGCTGCGCTGTAAGTATTCACAGTTCCAGGCGAGGATTTATTCTCTTTAATCAAATACCATAAGAAATTGCGGATGTCGTGTTCGTTTAGTTGTTCTGTCGGACGGTTGCAGTAATCAAGGAAAATTCGAGCATGTGATGTATAGCTTTCTAGCGTGTTTTGTGACAGCCCCCGAAGCAGGATGTCTTCTTTCATCCGTAATAAAATTTGTTCCTTGTTTTTCATGGTGCATTCTCCTTAAAATTTATTAGCAGTAAAACTGCACATAATTTTAAAATGCCCAATATATAACAAAGAGCTATCATCGGAATTTGCACTAAACTGGAGTGTATTCACAAACTTCAACGGGGCTTAACTACCGCGATAGCGGTTTAGTCCAATAACCATTCGGCATAATGTAGGCTGCAACACCGATGCTGTCAAAGTATCTGCTGAATTGACGAATAATAGAGGCTCGTGTGCACTGGTTTGCCTGTGATTCATAGGGCTTTTTACTGCACCAGTCCAACACAATTTCCTTTGTCAGAGTCGTACTAAAACTGTATTTTTCCAGTGTAAACGTATCAAAACGCTTTAGATGCTCTGCTTCTGCGATATATTTATACCCGACAGCCTGCTTCAACTCGACATGGTTTTTTATGTGTTCTTTAAATGACCCATAATAAGTGATATCTATCATGCCATATCCTCCACTAAATCCAAAGGACATGCCTTGAGCCTTTTGATATCTACTTTCAAATAGACCGCCGTAGATTCCGTATCAACATGCCCAAGGATATCAGAAATGGCAGGAAGTGGAGTATCGTTTTCTAGCAGTAAACTGGCCAAAGTGTGGCGATTATGTAGAGCTCCCCATAATCTGAGGCTCTACATAATGGCGAAGTGAGTGCATCCCCGTCCTCTTTCTTAAGGTGGGCAGATGTGCAAGTTGCATGTATTTTGCAATCATCTGGTGTAAGTGGTCACTTTCCGAAAAAGGAAGAAATGGAGCAAGATGTCTCACGAAGACACACCGACTTTCTACGTTTGGGCGACCGTACTTCAGATAATCAATGACAGACCATCCAACCTCTGCTGTCAGTGGAAGGGATAATGTCGTCCTTGTTTTTGACTGCACGAAGATCAGTTTTTTGTCTTCCCAGTGGAAGTTGTCCATTGTAAGATTTTTGATATCCGTACACCTTAAGCCAAGACGGCAGGCCAAAAGGATAATGGCATAGTCACGCTTGCCCATGGGATTTCCTCGGTCGATGGAAATTTTGCAAAGTAGTTCTTTCTCATTTCGACCTCTCTTCCCTTCTAATTTTAGCAGAAAGTGAGGTTGGACAAAAACGTTAAATAACTCCGAATTTGATACACTTTTGAAATCGGTAAAAAAACCAGTGAAATCAATGGTTTGACCGTGGTAGAGGCTAAAGTGCTGTTGTTCATAGGTCATACGAATTCTTAGTTGATCAAAAATCCGATTTAGTTATTTGGGTAACCGACGTCGATGATGAGTTTGGGGTATTGTTATAAGACTTCAGCAAAATGAAACTATTTTCATTCTTGACAAATGGGGAAGTACAATGTGAATATTTTGGAAACATTTATCGATGCTTGAAATAATCTAAAAGGCTAGACCAAATGATCTCGCAGAATATAGTTCTCCACACGCTACGTCACCCTAAAAAGACTATATGCTTTCTCAAAGCCGCACCACAAGCGTCTTTCAGAGTGTCTGTTTTCTTATACTTACCACGGTCTCAACGTGTGATTCAAAACTCGCTTCCTGTTCTTTCATATCTGTAGACACGCGACAGTACGCGCAGACCCTCAAATGTTTTTAATATTTCTCTATGATACTTTTTCACTGTTGGACAACAAAAAAGCACTGGGTTGTCGCCTCCAGTGCTTTCTCTCAAGATTATTCTTAGTGCTCAGTGTCTGCCAAGTAACTATCAATAATGTATTGAGGAAGTTTCTTAATTAACAACACCTGTATAGGGGATTTGTTTAACACTGTATACGCTAAACTACCAAAAATCAGCCTATGTAAGGTAGAAAGCCCCCGCGTACCCATAATTATTAATTCAAATGAACCTTTTGTTGCATAATCAAGAATTACATCTGCTATTTGGGATATGTCAGATGTGTCGGAAATACTGTAATCGGAACATAATTCCTCATGCTTGACGTTGAGCCCTTTCTTTGAAAATATTTCGTTAGTTTTGGTAAGTATTTTAGAATATTGTTTTCTTATGGCCGAATCACCTTCATCGAGCACGCGCCTCATCCAGTCAGAGGTAGGGCTAACCGGCCAAGTGTCTATCCAACTATATACATTCCCTTTAGAACACCCCCAAGAATATCTTTTGTACCTAGGCCTCAACTCTTTCCAACTATATTCTGTCCCCAGTGAACCTCCATCAGCTTCATGTACCTGCACGATGGTCAAATGCATATTAGGCATATTCTTTAATAGCGTGGCTGTATAAACAGCTGCAGAAAACGCCTGGTGTGAACCATCGGAGTAGAGAAGTACTTTAAACTTAGAATCATTCATGTCAAATACCTCTTTCATCAATACATTTGACGCTGATAGCCTAATTCTTTGATATGTTTTAAATCTGACGCTTCCAAAAGTGATCTGTCTTCAAAAGAACACATCAGGCACTTTTCTTAAGGCCTTGGTAACAGCCCCGCTCCTTTGACGATTTCCGGCACAATTTCTTCCCAGGCCACTGCCATGATATGAACTCCCCGTACTCCGGGAATGGTCCGCAAATGTTTGATCTGCTCGATGCAAAGTTTGACGCCCTCGGCCGGTTGGTCCACAGCCTTGCTCATTCTTTCCACAATCCCATCGGGGACCAGCATGCCGGAAACGTTTTTCTGCATATACTTAGCCACCTTAGCGGACTTGATGGGCATTACCCCGGCCATAATATAGGCTTGCTGGTGGAGGCCCCGCTTGCGGGCCAGATCCATGAAGGCTTCAAAGCGCTCCATGTCGAAGATGCACTGGGTTTGAATGAACTGGGCGCCTGCCCGGATTTTCTTTTCCAGCCGCAGCACCCGGAACTCGAAGGGGTCGGCGAAGGGATTGGCGACCGCCCCGATGAAAAACCGTGGCTCCCCCTGCTTGATTACTTCCCCGGATTGGAACACTTTGGCTTCCCGCATGTCTTTTACAGTTTGGATTAACTGGATGGAATCCAGATCATAGACGTTTTTCGCTCCTTGATGGTTGCCAAAGGTCTGGTGATCCCCCGAGAGACAGAGCACGTTGCGCACCCCCAGGCTGTAGGCCCCCAGCAAATCGCTCTGCAAGGCTATGCGGTTGCGGTCGCGGGTTGTCATCTGGATAATGGGTTCGCCGCCTGCCGCCAGAACATGCACACCGGCCCCGATGCTGGAAAGCCTGACGATGGCTGTCTGGTTGTCGGTGAGGTTTACGGCGTCCACAAATGGCTTCAGGTGTTCGGTGTGCTTGCGGATGCCGTCTCCCTGGGCGTTTTTCGGCGGGCCGATCTCGCAGGTTACTGCAAATTCGCCCTGCTCGAACAGGCTCTGCAGTTTGCTCTTTTCCTCAGCCATCGATCTTCACATCCTCTCTGACCATTTTGCGGGGACCGCCGTCCCTGGACTTAGACCAGTCCTTGGCCCCAGCCACGTCCAGAAGCAGTTCCAACCTGCCCAGCTCGCTCACCCTGTTGTAAATCAACTGCCAGGCGCATTCGTTGGGCTTCACTTCGCATTTGCCATTCTGCGAACCGCCGCAGGGACCGTTTAAGAGGCTCTTGGCACAGCGGATTACCGGACATACCCCGCCGGTCCGGGCCAGCACACATTCCCCGCACAACCCGCAACGTTCCTCCCAAAGTCCGTGCTCCATGGTCGCACCGGCGAACATGGTATTCAGGGCCGGAACCACCCAGGTTTGGGGGAATTGTTCCGCTAGAAACTGTACACCCACTCCGCAGGCCAGGGAAAGGATGCAGTCAATACCTTCCAGCTTTTTGGCCAGCTGCTGCACGTATTCGGGATCGCACTGGCGGGTCAGGGTTTCCTCCACAGTTTCTAGGGAGTCGCCCATAAGCTCGCGCTTCATGCGCAGGGTGCTGGCCAGAATTCCCGTTTCCTTTTCTCCGCCGGCCAGGCAGACCGACACGCAGCCGCCGCAACCCACTACCAAAACCTTTGACATTCCCTGCAGGGACTCCAGGATTTCCTCCAACGGTTTCGCTTCCGCTACGATCATTTAGGGTCTCCCTCCTCTCCCTTTGTGGTCCGCTCGGCCCTGGCTGTGTTCAGCGGGTTGGGACCGAGCCGTAAAATTCTTTCCGTCATCTCATTGGCTATTTCGGCGAATCTGGGGCCCATGGAGCCCGACAGGTTGAACATTTCCAGCCTCTCACCGCCGACCCCGACCTTGTCGAGGATTATTTTGGCGGCGTTAACCCGTTTTTTGGCCCTGATGTTGCCTTTGAGGAAGTGGCAATCCCCCTCCATGCAGCCCGCCACGTACACCCCGTCCGCTCCGTCCTCAAAGGCTTGCAGCAGGAGACGGATATCCACTTTGCCGGAACAGGGCTGTTCGATCATCCGCACCGTTGGCGGGTACTGCAGGCGCAGCGACCCTGCCAGGTCGGCGGCCGAATAGGCGCAGTAGTAACAGCAGAAGGCAATGATTTTGGGATAGAAACTTTCCCTATTTCCACTCTCGCGCTTTTCCATTACTCAGTCCTCCCAACCGCGGAGATTTTGGCCAACATTTGTTCGTCGGTGTAGTGCTGGAGTTGAATGGCTTTGGCCGGGCACTCGCCGACGCAGGTGCCGCACCCGTGGCACTGGACAGCTTCGATTTCCGCAACCATTTTGGGCCCGATCTTCGGTACGCTGTAGGGGCAAACCCGGACGCAGGTCAGACAGGCAGCGCATTTTTCCGCTTCCACCTTGGCAACCACCCCACCCACCATCAGGTGGGGCTTAGCCAGGATGGTCACTGCCCGGGCCACTGCCCCCTGGGCCTGATAGATGGCCTCGCTGACAAACTTGGGCGAGTGGGCAGCTCCACAGAGGAACATTCCAGAGCCTGGAAAATCCATCGGTCCCAGCTTGGCGTGGGTTTCCATGAAGAAGCTGTCTTCATTCAGCGGCACTTTGAGCAGGGTGCCCAGTTCCCTGGCGCCCTCGGCCGCTTCAAAACCCTGTGCCAAGACCAAGAGGTCCGGTTTGATCAGAAATTCCATTTCTGAATCCAGGTCTGCCACCCTAATCGACAGCTCCGCGCCAATTTCCGGGGCCGGCAGCTTATCCGGGGAGTAGCGGACGAAGACTATCCCCATTTCCCGGGCCAGCTTGTAGTAGCTCTCCAGGAAACCGTAGGTGCGGATTTCGCGGTGCAGCACATAGACCGTGCCCTGAGGATTTTGCTGCTTCAGCCTGATGGCGTTGGAGATGCCCTGGGTGCAGCAGCTCCTGCTGCAGTAGGGCAGCTCCTCCCCGGCGCTGGCGCAGAGGATAATGGCTGCTTCGCGCCATTTGCCCAGCGATTCGCGATAGGCTAACAGCGGCTTGCCTTCCTGCACCTGCTGCAGGGCGTGGAGTTTTTCTTCCAGCTCTGCCAGGGTGATGATTCTGGGGTCTTTATCCATTCCGTAAACCGGGTTTGCTTCCGACAACCTGCCGCCAGTGGCCACGACAACCACCCCGTGGTGCACCTCCTGGCGCAGGTCCCCAGTCTTCATGGCGCTGACAAAGTGTCCCTGGTGACCGGTAATATCCAGGAGTTCCGTTTGAGTAAACACCTGAATCAAGGGATTGGACTGGACTTTGTCGATCACCTCAAGCATATATTCCTGTGCGTCCTGGCCGTCTTCCCCAAAGCGCAGTTCGCGCAGGTTGCCGCCCAGGACCTGCTCCCGTTCCACCAGGTAAGACTCGAATCCCTGCTTGGCAAAGGTCAGACAGGCCGTCATTCCGGCTATCCCGCCTCCGATAACCAGAGCCCTGGGGACTACCGGCACCGGTTCCAGGTGCAGGGGCGCATGGCCCTTGACCTTGGCCACTGCCGCCCGGACCAAGTCCCTGGCTTTAACCGTAGCCCGTTTTGGTTCAGCCCTGTGCACCCATGAGCACTGGTCCCGGATATTGGCCATTTCGAACAGGAACTGGTTTAATCCGGCCTCCCTTAAGGCCTCTCGGAACAGGGGCTGATGCGTCCTGATGGTGCAGGAAGCCACCACTACCCGGTTAAGCCCTTGCTCGTTGATTAAGTCTTCAATGTGTTTGACGGAGTCCTGGGAACAGGTGTAGAGGAACTCCTCGGCGTGGACCACGCCGGGCAGGGTCCTGGCATAGGCTACAGTGCCGGGAACGTCTACGATGGAACCGATGTTGATGCCGCAGTGGCAGACAAACACACCCACTTTGGCTGCTTCCCCGCTGACATCGCGTTCCGGAGGATAGACCTTGGGAGTAACCAGCTGGTTACGTCCGTCAGCCAGGAGAGCACCTGCAACAGCGGCAGCAGCGCTGGCGTTCATCACGGTCTCGGGAATATCTCTGGGACCCTGGAAAGCTCCCGCCACGAAAACGCCCGGTCTGGATGTCTGAATCGGGTCCAGCGGGTTGGTATGGGCAAAGCCGTATTCATTCAAGTTTATCCCCGTAACACGGGCCAGTTCCCCAGCAGCCTTCGGCGGTTTAACCCCCATGGCCAGGACCACCAATTCGAACTCTTCCTCCACGATTTTACTGTCCTGGAGGTATTTAATGACCAGGTTGCCGCTCACGGGATCTTCCTTGACGCTGGAGATCATGGTGCGCACATAACGCACCCCGTTTTTCTTGGCTGATTTAACGTACTTGTCAAAGTTCTTGCCGTAGGACCTCATGTCCAGGTAGAATATCGCCGGCTGGATGTTGGCATCGTGTTCACGGGAGATGATGGCTTCTTTGGTCGAATACATACAGCAGATGGAAGAGCAGTATTCTGTTCCCTTATTACAGGTCCGCGAGCCTACGCATTGGATAAAGGCGACTTTCTGCGGCGCTTTGCGGTCCGAAGGCCGCAGCACATGGCCCTGGGTAGGCCCGGTGGAACTAAGCAGACGTTCATACTCCAGGGAGGTCATGACGTTTTCATAGATGCCGTAGCCGTACTCGCCCCTCAGGTTTCCCGATTCCACCTGGTAACCTGGAGAGAGGATTACGGCCCCCACGGCCAATTCATAAACCTGGGGTTCTGCCGAATGGTCAATAGCCTTTTTCTTGCATGCCTTGACGCACTGCAGGCATTCGGAGCAAATCCCGCAGTTCAGGCAGCGTTTAGCCTCGTTGATAACCTGCTCCCGGGTCAGACCTTGATAGACTTCAGCGAAATCCCTGACCCGCCGTGCGGGATCCGCCTGGGCTTGGTTTTGCCGGGCAGCAACCTTCACCTTCAAACCTTCAGGTACTCCCACCGGTTCCGGTCTCGCCAGACTCCTGCCCTGCCTGAGGTCCTGACCCTGGAGGAAACGGTGGATGGATTCAGCCGCTTCATGGGCGGCGCCGACGGCAGCGACCACAGAAGCAGGCCCGCTGACGATATCCCCGCAGGCGAACACCCCTGCTTGGTTGGTGGCGTATGTCAGTTTATCAACCTTAATCACGCCCCGGTTGGTTTCCAGCCCTGTTCCGTCCAGGAAGGACAGGTCGCTGGCCTGGCCGATGGAAAGGACAACGCAGTCGGCGCTGATCATTTCCGTTTGCAGTTCATCATAGGCCGGATTGAATTGTCCATTTTCATCGAAGACCCGGGTGCAGCGTTTGAAACTTGCTCCGATCACTCCGCCGTTTTTGCCAAGGATTTCTTTGGGTCCCCAACCGGCGTGAACGCACACCCCTTCTTCCTCGGCCTCATCGATCTCCCATCGGTGAGCCGGCATATGCTCATAATCTTCCAGGCAGTAGAGGTGAACTTCCCCTGCCCCCAGCCGCAGAGCGGTGCGGGCCGTATCTATAGCTACGTTGCCCCCGCCGATAATCACTGTTTTCCTGCCTACTGCCGGTGTTTCACCCAAGGCAGCCGCCCGGAGGAACTCGACCCCCAGTTCCACTCCCTTGAGTTCGTTCCCCGGGATGGGCAGCGAACGGCCCTTTTGAAAACCTGTTGCAACAAGCACTGCATCAAATTCTGATTGCAAGTCCGCAAAGCATACGTCTACCCCGACCCTGGTATTGGGCCTAAAGGTCACTCCCAGGTCTAAGATGGCCTGGGTTTCACGGCTAACAATCTCCCCGGGCAGACGGTAGCGGGGAATTCCGGCCCGCAGCATCCCGCCGGCTTCCGGCAGGGCATCAATGACAGTCACCTGGTAACCCAGCTCAGCCAGGTCCTTGGCTGCTGCCAGGCCGCCGGGACCTGCCCCGATTACAGCTGTTTTTAAGGGATTGCCCTGTTCATCCAGCAAGAATTCTGCGGGCAGTTTGACCAACAGGTTCTGTTCCGCCGCTTCAACCCAACCGTAGTCCGCCGCAGAGCGTTTCAACTGGGCGATGGCGATGGGCTCATCGACTTGCTTGCGGTTGCATTCCCCTTCACAGGGATGGTGGCAGATCCGTCCGCAAACCCCGGCAAAGGGCATGCGCCTCCTGATAACCTCCAAGGCCTCGCCGAACTTTCCTTTGGAGAGCAATGCTACATAACCCTGGACGTTACAGCCTGCCGGGCAGGTGCCCCGGCAGGGAGGTGTGCCGCTTTTTTCCACCAGGTACTTGTTGGGCACCGCCTGGGGAAACAGCTTATAGATTGCTTTGCGCTGCATGGAGCCCTCGTTGAAGCGATCCCCTACCTCAACCGGGCAGACCTGCTCACAATCCCCGCAGGCCGTACACTCGGCCATATTTACGTAGCGCGGGGCCTCTACCAGCGTGGCCTTAAAGTTACCTGCATCACCTTCGACTTTGGTCAAAGTTGAACAGGTATGGATTTGAATATTAGGGTGGCTTAAGGTGTCGGACATTTTCGGCCCTAAGAGACACATGGCGCATTCATTTGTGGGAAAGGTTTTGTCCAACTGGGCCATTTTGCCGCCGATTGAGGATTCGTCGGTCACCAAATGCACCAAGAATCCCCCATTGGCCAGATCCTGAGCGGACTGCATGCCGGCAATTCCGCCCCCTACCACCATTACGGCGCCAACCACTTTATCTGCCACCGGATATCCCCCCTTGCACTTTGGTTAACACCGAGGTTGGATCTACCAGATGGGACTTAAACCACCGCTTGCTTGCGGAAATCCCCAGGGCCAGGCCCACCAGTTCTGTGAAATAGAAACTCGGTAAACCCTGGGTCTGCCTGCCTTCCAGGTTGGCCTGGCACAGGGGGCAGGCCGTGACCACGGCTTCCGCCCCCGCCTTCCTGGCCTCGCAGACCAGCTTCTCCACCAGGGAAGACGCCACCGAACCCTCGGTAATCCCTACTCCGCCGCCGCAGCATTCGGTTTTATAGGACCAGCGGACCACTTCAGCCCCCACTTCCCGCAGCAGAATATCCATCTTCTGAGGCTGTTCCTGGTTATCGAAGGCGGCAATTTCCGGCCGGACCAGGAAACAGCCGTAATAGGGGGCAAGTTTAATGCCGTTCAGCGAAGTACGCAGCTGTCCTTTGATCTTGTTGAGCATTTCCGGCCTGGTTAGCAAGTCTAAAGGATGGGTTACCCGGACTTTTTCCCGGTAGGGTTTGCCCAGAACCTGCTCCACTTTAGCCTGCAGCTCCCTGGCCTCTGCGGATTTTTTCTGCAGATAGCCGGTGGTGGAGCGCAAGATGCTGTAGCAAGCCGCACAGGGCACTATCAGTTCTTCTCCCACATCCTCGGCGATCATCAGGTTGCGCAGGGGCAGGGCCCGGCTGAGGGCATGCCCGGCGCCGTGGGCTGAACTCGCGCCGCAGCAGTTCCAGTCCGGAATTTCCGCATAGTCCACGCCAAGGGCCTTAAGCACCGCACGGCAGGAAAGGTCGTATTCCCTGGCGCTGGTATGCAGGGAACATCCGGGATAGTAACCAAGCCGCTCACCCATTGTCCTTACCCCCTTCCTGTTTGCGGAGTGCTACTTCTATCTCGAAAATCTCGCGGATTTGCCGGCTGTTGCTGCAGCGGTTGGGGAGAAGCGCCAACTTTCCTTTAAGGAACATCCTGGCTCCCAATCCTTTATCGTCGGTCCATCTCTTGGAGCGCCATTTGTAACCGGCCACCATGCCCAGCTCAAATACTCTGCCGTGGTGCCTGACCGAAGCCAGGAAGCAGTCGTGGAAAAAGGGTAAGCTTTCAGCTGTCAAATCCCCGTCCTTCATGGCCCGGGCCTTGATTACGTCAAGGATTGCCGAAATGTTGATGCCATTAGGGCAGCGCGCCTGGCAAGTCATGCAGCCCGTACAGTACCAGATTCCCGGCGAGGCGAGCAGCTCCTCCTGCTTCCCCAGCTGGGCCAGCCTCACCACCTGGTTGGGTCTGATGTCTGTGTAGGAGCTTACCGGACAGCCGCCGCTGCACTTCTTGCACTGATAACAGCGGCTGATGGGCTGACCGCTCTCCGCTTCCAGCAACTCTAGGAAATCGTTCACATCCTTTACCCCCAAACAATTATAAATTCTTAACAAAGCAAGGTTCGTGCCAACACCAAAAAGGGCGCAAACCTGCCATTTCAGGCATATAAAAAAGATAGTTTGGCTTGTGAAAACAGGAACCGGTCTCGTGAAACAAAAAACACCTGCAGAACTGCAGCTGTGATTAGAGTTACAACCTCAGAACTAGTGCGGCAGTATAAACGACCGCAGAAAAAGCCTGATGTGACCCATCGGAGTAGAGAAGTACTTTAAACTTGCAATCATTCAAAACAGATTACCCCTTTCCTCGACGTTGCCACTCATGTTCTTAATGGGAATTTAGGAGTAACAGTAACGGAGACGATTTACAGCCATCACCATAATTTCGGTGGTATCTCGTTAATCAGCGAATATGGCTTTACCAGCATCGGTGATTTATTAAAATATGACCGACATGTCCACACACATCCTCTCCATCATAAAAATGGTCAGTGGCCGTTCATTAGCATCCAGCCCCATATTTAGGTTTTTTACTAATGCCAGGAGTTGGACAGAATCCAAATCATAAACCGGTTTGCTGGCAGGATGATCGCCAAGCAAATTATGATCCCCGGTAACTGCGAGGACATTTCGGATACCCAAGCTTCCGGCTGCCAAAAGATCAGCTTGCAAGCAAGTCTGTTTCGATCCCGGCAGGGTCTCAAAACCTTCGGATTGAAGGATATGCACTAATCCCAGAGGTGCCGCCCGCAATTTGGCGCCAGGATTATCGGGAAGAATGAAAGCATCGACATAAGGTTTCAATTCTTCTGCCTGTTTTAAGAGTTCGGTAACCTCTGTACCACGTGGCGGGAGTAATTCCGCTGTTATCAGAAAGTCCTTTTTACGCAAATCTTCTTCAAAGGGCATTGAGTATTCCCTCTTGGTTTAAAATTACTGGACGATCATAATCTTTGCAAAACTGTGGTAACGATACCGGCGAATTCATTTTTGCCCATCGAAAAAATAGTTCATTCCAAACACATGATGATAAGGAGTTAACTTCGCACTTTCCATTGAGAGCGCCTCCGCAAGGACCACTTACTATGCTTGATAGACGGCAGTATTAAAGGCTTTTTCGAGCATCATGAGAATACTTAAAATATACTTTTCATGCGGATCAAGGCCAAACTTTTCTATTTTATGGTAATCTTCATCGTTCAATCGAATATTTTTTTGTGGACTTATATAGTCATACAATAGATTTAACTTGGACTCAAGAGAGGATGGCACTTCGATGATCAGCCCATGAATATCTTTTTCCCGATTTAGCGACTCAATTAATGCAACTACCTTTTCCAACCCGATATTTTGAGGTAGCAAATACTCGGAGTAACGAATGGGCAATGAGTCACAGGTTTTCCGCAGGAGATCTCTGGAAATAGCAGTATTAGGTCCGTCAATCAACACTGCAGCTAAACAGACTGGCACGTGTAATCGTTCAAATAAGAATTCTAAATCATCAGTAAGAGACTCGAAGCTTCTTTTAATATACTGAGATCCTAATCCATTCATATCAATATCCAAAGTAGCTTCCCCCTTATATATTTTGAATTAATATATTATATTTTGAATATTCTGAAAGATACCATGATATTCGCCTATGTTATCATTATTTTTGCAATGTCATATCGACACCATTTTACTTGTAAACCCAATTCAGAAATCTTTTTCTTGGCCCGCTCCATCATTTCTGCGGAAATGTCAACAGCTGTAACCACATAACCTTTTTCAGCTAACCATGGCTTTAAGTTGTGCAGGGGTAAGGCGTTCGGCTGGATGAAGGGGCTTGCATGGGGCCTTTGTTTCTCCCCACAGATTCCTCTTCACTTCTTCGATCGAAGAATGCTCCAACAAAGCTATGAGCTTAAAACTCCCCCGTGTTCGTGACAAGACCAACAATGGAACACGTTGTCATTCGTGTTCAGAGAAAGATAATATTTATCTGTTCTCTTATCGTCGGCCTGGCAGAACGGGCATTTAAAGCGTAAGTCCTTTACGCTTTTGGATGTGCGGTCGTTCATTTGAAGCCCGTGCTGAATTGCTACTTCCGAAATGGAAGGGAGCATGTTCATGCCCCCCCTTTCTATGATGCTAAGTTAATGCTTTGGACAAAAGAAAATCCCTTTTCTTCAATAATCATTGCATTGAACAGGCAGCCTTCCCTGAGCTTACCAGCTTCCGCTAATCCTTCCTCACCTTTGGCAAAGAACGATTTAGGCAAATCATTGTTAATGTCGGCAAAAGAGCTCAGGTCAAGGGGAAATTCCACTCTCCCCATTTTCGTCACTCGAAGGCCTCTTCAATGATGAACAATGGTAATGGAATTAAAAAAACCCAAGCCCACATGGGGATGCAAACCCCAAAGTCACTCAAATTTACATTCATATCTTAGAAGGTCTAGTCAAACATATTTACGATAAGGAGATTCTTATTGCTCCCGAAGAATTTTGTTCCGTCAATAGTAGCCACAGTATATCCGTCAATGGTTCCGTTTTCAAAAACCTTATTCTTAATCGTCTTTTTTACTATGTATTGATTGATTTGTTTTAGCCCGTCTATATCCACGACTTTAAGTGTATCTCTTATTGCATCAACCTGTGGCAGCTTTGTTCCTCGGGGAACCAGTTTACTAATTTCATTCACTAGCCTTGCATAAAGTTGATGGGTATTTGTCAAGTTAATCCTTGGTGAGATATATCGTGTAAACTAATGATAACTAACGCTAATGTGCCAAAATACCTGTATTTCGGCATAAAAAAGCCTTATAATTAGAGGTGGAGTAGTTCTTGTCCAACTCTAACTATAAGGAGAGTTAAAATGCAGGACAAGAATACCACGGAATCCACATTTTTTCAATTGTTAGGACCCATTTTATCTCAAGATCTTTGGCGAAAAATTAGCGAAACAGTTGAGTCGGTCGATAAATATGTTAAAAAGTTGAAAACGGTACAACTCGTCCAACTTGTGATGAATGCAGAAATGCGACAATATAAAAGTCTGGCCGAGATCAGCAACAGTTTAAACAAAGATGCGTTTGCCGAAGCCATCCATCTGGAATCCATTAGCACTTCTCAGATTTCTCGTCGATTCAGAGACATGTCGCCCGAAGTCACAGATATTATCCATAAAAGCGTTGTGCAAACGTTAGGATTAAAACTGGGTTACAATGCTCTTCGTCAATCGTTAGGCCGTCTCTATTTAATCGATGCCTCGACCATAACTCTTTGCCTTACCCAATATTTATGGGCTGACTTTAGAAAAACCAAGGGTAGCGTGAAGCTTCATCAACGGATTCGATTTGATGGAGATCCGATCCCTGATGCAGCAACCATCACAGTCGCTCGCAAATCTGACAAAAGTCAACTTGAGTTTTTGATCCGCTTCATACTCTACATCGATAATAACACGAAGCACCGACATTACGATGTTGAAGTCGTTATCTGTAAATCAAACAGCCCAAATCAACTTCATTTGATCGCAGATGTCTTTCAGAAAGGAACGTTGGGTACCGTCCTTGAAGCGGACAAGAATTACATTCCCCTCTTCTTTAATGATAACTCCCTCTCCAAAGGCTTTATGTTGAACTACTAACCCGGCAACCAAATCGCTCTGGAGTGTTGGTTCTTCATTTTTGCTAATTTCTTGGGGATTTTTTCCGGATAATACATACGAAACCTCGCGGACAAAACGGGACACCTTAACGCGTTTTTGATGATAATAATCCACTGAGCAGAGGGTCAAATGTCGTTTGGCCCTAGTCATCCCCACATAGAAGAGGCGTCTTTCCTCTTCTATTAATTCTTTCTGCCCACTTTGTTCGGCCTTGATCGTCTCTCTCTCGGGAATAATCCCTTCGACAAGATCAATTACAATGACCTCTTCCCATTTCAAACCCTTGGCTGAATGGATCGTAGTAAGGGTCACAGCATTACTGTCCTTATTCTTATAAGAAGACTTCATTTGTTCTTCCAGATTTGTTAAACGATTAGCGAACTCCACGATCGTTCGTTCATGTTGTGCTATAGATATTAACATATCTAAGAGACCCCCGATATACTCTTCCGAAAAACCTAAAGCCTCACAAATTCGGGCCATTAAAAGTCTACCTTTGGGTGGGAGGTGTCTCATCATGGCAAAAAAATCTAAAAAACAAAAAGCAAGACCAAAACGCAGTCGAAAGCCTGTCAAAAGGAAATATGTTCATGGAGTAGAGGAACAAAGGCACACTATTCCGCTAATCTTAGCACTGGCCAACAAGATATTAGAGACGATAGGCTTCGTGGATTTCATCAATGAATCTGTGGAGTGGGATGATGAACAGTGCAAAGTCACACCGGGTCACTTGGCGAAAGCAGTCATTCTGGCTACCTTTTTTGATATACGCGCACCTTTGAGTCTTATCAAAGACCGGTTCCGTGGGATTGATACAGAGTTTTTCTTTGGAGAAGGTATCACCCCTAAGGATTTGAATGACTATGCCATCGGTCGAACTCTCGACAAA
>NZ_JUEE01000254.1:0-13648 GCF_000802135.1 Desulfosporosinus sp. BICA1-9 | reverse complement strand
CGCTCGGTGCTTACGACGCAGAGCAAACTAACCGTTCAAGCTCCTACTGTGGGGAGCGGGATACCCACCAAACTCGCCGTCCTTGGCTCGGTTGGTGGCAGTGCACATCCTTGTGCACTGTCCCGTATCTAGGGTCGGTCGCTTGAACGGAAGTTTGCTGGTCTGCTTACGTAAAGACGTCGCGCTCGTGTCACACTGCGTCCCCGGCTGGGGTCTGGGGAACGAGGGACGATAGAACGATAGAACGATAGAACTTAATGGAACGGGAGGCTGGTGACTGTACCTTGCATGTGCGCCGTCTATAGAAGTTGTGTAAGGTGGTTCAGGTGTGCAAATTGGGGACGGTTCTTGGCTTGGCGCGCATTCTGGGGACGGCACATAGATGTGCGCCGTCTGTCTTAGGTCGTTTGAATGGAAGTTTGCTGGTCTGTTTACGTAAAGACGTCGCGCTCGTGTCACACTGCGTCCCCGGCTGAGGTCTGGGGAACGGGACCGAAAGTTGGGGCGGTTCTTGGCTTGTACTTGGCGTGCATTTTGTGGACGGCACATAGATGTGCACCGTCTGTCTTAGAGGTCGCTTGAGCGGAAGTTTGCTATTCTGGCTTACGTAAGACTTCGCGCCTGTATGACACTGTATCTCGGGGCTTTAGGGGAGAATTTTTTTAAGGAAGCGGGTTGCCCAAGGTAAGAGAGGAAAGGCCAATAGAGATGACAATAGATTAAAGATGGTATGGGCGTTAGCAACCTGGCGCGAGAGGCTTCCTCCCATGAGGGTGAGTCCATGGGCAAGTGGTTCAACGAAGGGTAAGAAGAGTAGTACCCCAAATACATTAAGTAAGACATGAAATAGCGCCACCCGTTGAGCGGCCCTCGAGGAGGCGAGTGCTGCGAAGACGGCGGTAAAACAGGTGCCAATGTTGGCGCCAAAGATAAAGGCAAGTGCTGTAGGCAGGGTTATCCATCCGTCAGCCGTAAGCAGCATTACAATGCCCGTAGTGGCGTTGGAGGAATGAAGTAGGGCGGATACCACTGTCCCAGCGATGACTCCTTGAAGATGGTTGTCGCCTAGCTGTCGAAGAAAGTTTTGAATTGCGGGCAAATTAACGAGCGGGGCCATCCCAACTTGGAGTAAACCTAACGCAAAAAAGAGAACTCCTAGGCCGAAAACAGATTGGGAAAGAAATCGCCAGCGGGACGGAATAAAGAGAAATCCCAGAGAACCGAGAATCATAATGTAGGGTGTTATCTGGTCTAAGGGAAAAGCAAGGAGTTGTGTCGTAAGGGTGGTGCCAATATTACTTCCTAAGATTAGGGCAAAAGCGTTGCCAAAGGGAAGGAGCCCGGCATCGACGAAAGATACGGCCATCACGGTCAAGGCAGTACTTGATTGAAGAAGAGCTGTGGATATTGAGCCACTCCAGAACCCGCGCCAAGGAGTTGCGGTCATCCAAAGAAGTGCTTGGTGGAGGCGATGCCCGGCAAAGGCTTGCAGCCCCTGCCGCAGGATTTTCATGCCCCAGAGTAGAAGGCAGAGGCCTAGGATAAGGATGGCGATATACAGTGGTCTCACCTTCTTTCGGGAGTTTGTGGGAGGAAGTGTCTTAGCACGTTCGCACAACGTTCCATTTGCTATTCGCTTGAGGCTATGCCTAAAACTCAAAACCTCTGGGCTTTCTGCAAGTTAACCGTTGAGTTTCTTAACGCCATATCCTCTGCGCTCATTGACGCAATTCCACTAATAGTGCTCACTAAGCTAAGAAACTTCCTCTGGCTTGGGTCGACGGGGGTTAAGAACGGTGTCAGAAGTTCTTGGGGGGGCTGTTTGCGCGTTTACGCAAAAGCGCGGTACTGTGAGCATGGGCGGAAGCAATGGAGGGGGTTCTCCGCTATCTTTGTGGGAGAGCGGGAGGTGGTTGCCTCGTATCGCAGACCATGGTTGAGTGATTTTGATGGGGATATTCTTTGGGCTCTTTTAATTGTATTGAATGAGAAAATTATCAAGAACTAGAGTTAGAAATTACCGACTTTAGGATTACTTTAGAATGCTCTTAACTATACATAAAGCGCAGTATTGATTGTTTCTGACCGCAAAATAAAAGGCACTCATTCAGTGCCCACATAAATAATATTTATTGGCTCAAACCTGACAGGGAGTGACTGCATAAGTTAACCCAAGAGGTGATGGTATGCGAGTTCGTGAGGGGAATGTTCAGGATTGGCCTTTTATTTATACCCTTGGAAAAAAAGGTATGCTGGATAGCATTTCGCCATGGCGTAAACAGCCTATTGAAGAAACCATTAGATACAGAGAGGGATTTCTTACTGGGTTTTGGACGTGGATTCAGAAGACTGGATCTGTTGTCTTCATAGTGGAGGCTGTAAAGGAAAATGGAAAGCCTTGTTCTGAAGAGGAAAAAACTCAACCGATTGGGTATTTAGTTCTTCACCCAACATCACAGGAAGAGTTAACGGGTTTGACTCAGGGTTGGATTATGGATTTAGGAGTTGTTCCGAAGTGGAGGGGTAAAGGTGCAGGTCAAGTATTGCTTAAAGCTGCTGAGGAGTATTGCCGTGCCCATGGGGTTTTCTACCTAGGCCTTGCGGTTAGTAGTCATAATGTGAGAGCACTTAAGCTCTACGAAAAGTTTGGTTTTGCTGAGGAACGAAAGCTTTTGGTCAAATTAATAGACTAGTATAAAAAAAGCTTGCGACGTATCAGCCGTCGCAAGTGAAGTAAAAGAGAGGAGTGGGGATAAAAAATTGAAAAATTGAGACTATCTAAATCATGTCCTGAGGCTTATTTTTTTATACAGGCCTCGGGATATGTTTTCTATATAAGGTTCCTTTCTGCGCTCCGTGGTATAATATCCTTATTAGAGTTCAACTCTCAAGGAGGCAATTGTGGAGCAAATAGAAATTAGGGCATTAGTTCAAGCCGTGTTAGCGGAGACCAAGGGGTTGAAAGGTTATTTTATAGTACGGGCTCAATCTCGCAGGGAATGGAGCCTACGTTTGAGTAACGGGCGATTGGATCGGGTTTCGACTGGAGGAGATAGCGGTTATGGAGTTCAGGCTTTTACGAAGGAGGGGGCATCAGGATTTGCCAACTCTGATGTTTTAGCGTTGGAGCTCGGCCGCACATTAATCGATAAGGCAATTCGGTTGGCCCGTAGAAATGAAGCGATCGGGTCAAAACGAAATCGTCAGATCTGGGAGGCTCCTCAGATCCAGGAGGAGGTAAGGAATCCTGCCCAAAAAGTATTTGGAGAAATTTCTTTGTCAGAACTTCAGGAGAAGGTGATAAGCTTACATTCCCGTTTGCGGGATGGTTTTCCGGAGGGCTCTTGGCAAACAAGTTATAGACAAATCGAAGAAGTATGGTGTATCGGGCGCTCAGATGGAACGTTGGTATCCTTTGTTATTCCTAGAGCGGTCCTGATGCATCAGGGGACAGTTCGGGATCAGGGTAAGGCACAAAGTACCCTGATTTATCGCAGTGGCATGGATGCTACAGTGCTCTTTGAAGAACTAGCGGATCACTCCTTAGAAAAAAAGGCAATGGATCGGGCAGCGTTTGCCAAAGCGGTGTGTAGTGCGCCTCATTTGCCGAGCGGTCATTATCCATTGATTATTGATTATGGGCTGGCCAAGGGCTTGGCGCATGAGGCCTTTGGACATGCAGTCGAGTCGGATCACATGAATGAATCCGTACTAGGAGAAGCTGGGAAACTGCGCATAGGGCTCCGGGTGGCTAGGCCTGGTGTCAATATCATCGATGGTCCACTTCTCGGAGACTGGGCTTATCAACCATTTTCGGCCAACGGACTTATAAGACAAACCGTGACGATTGTCAAGGATGGAGTGCTGGTGGCTGGTCTGGGAGATATTTTCTCTGGGGAAGAAGCGGGCATGCCGGTGACAGGAGCGGGAAGAGCAGAGAGCTACGGACAAATTCCTTTGCCTAGAATGAGCAATATTCGTTTACTGGTTGACCGCATGCTTCCGTTAACTCCAGCCGAACACTTGATGGACGAAGTGAAAGTTGTGCGTGAAACTCTTATGCAAAACGGTGAGTTACGTGAGGGAGAGAAGAATCTGCTTCTTTTGGGGTATCGAGGTGGACAAGTTAATCCTAAAACGGGGGATTTTGTCTTTCAATGCGATGGGATTATTGATGTGGCTGATCCAAACCTGCCGATTTACCAACCGTCGATTTTTAGCGGGAAAATTCTTTCTGCTTTAGAGGCAATTCGCGGGGGGTTAGGAGAAGGGTGCTTTGATGCGATTGGAGCGTGCGGTAAAGGTGGGCAATCTGTCGCTTCAAGCGGTGGAAGTCATCGTTATCTGCTCATGGATGTTGATCAGCAAGTCAGTTTAGGAGGGGAGCAGGCATGAAACTCGTTGCGCAATTGGAGGATCTTCTCTATCAGTCTCAGCAGGCCCCAAAGAAAGAGGAACTACGCCTATCGGCTTGGCGAATTTTGGTCCATGAATCGGAAGCAGTTTCTTTAGGAATCAAAGACAATTCACCAGGGAGTGTCTATACTCCACCTAGTTATCGACAGGGTGAAAGTGGAGAGGTTTTTTTGGTCTGGGCTGATGGGACATGCAGTCAGGCCATTGTTCAGCTGCCATTTAAAAATGACCCAGACTATTGGCCGAAGGAATTGGAGCAATGGAAGCTGGCTTCCTATGAAGACCCAGATGCAACACATATTCCATCGCCAGAACCCCTGGAGCTAGTAGCTCTCGAGGACCGCGCTATTGAACAAATAATTGCTGGAAAGGATGAGGTTTTATTCGATCAAGTCAAACAATGGCTTAAGGACAGACCTTCTGAAGCGAAGATGCAAGGCAGCATCCAAGCTGCTTGGGGCTATCGACATGTTCGTACCTCGACAGGGCTTGCTGTTACTTATCAACAGTCTCAATTTATATCCTGGTTTTCCTTTGATAGTTTGGTAGGTGGTGGATTTGTTAAGCGCCGACTTATTCGTCCGGAAGAACGAGAGGATTTGTGGGTACAAATCGTGAATCAGTATGAGGGGATGAAGAAAGAAGCACCTCCCGTTGGACCCCAGACTCAAGTGATTCTTTCTCCGTCTATGACAGAGGATATGTTAGGACAGTTTGTATTGCCGAATTTCTCGGGTGATCGTGTGATCGAGGGGCAGGGTGCCTTTTCCAAAGAAAATTTTCTAGATCAAAAACTAGTCTTTCATCCGCATTTTTCTTTACTGATTGACCCGCTTCGACCCCTTGAATTAGGGTCTTATATGGTGACACCTGAAGGAGTTCCTGCACATCGGACAGTGTTAGCCCGAGATGGGCTTCTGCAGACTCCTTATCTGAGGGTGAAAGATGCTGTGCGCTGGGGTGCGAAACCGACAGCTTTACCACAAGGAACAGGTGGACTATATCTTAAGCATCAAGCCGAGGTTCCTTGGGAAGAGGCTTTGCAAGGGGTGGAAGATGGAGTTCTTGTCTTATCAGTGCTCGGTTTACATACTCAAGAAGCTGTCTCGGGCTCATATTCGCTCAGTGCGCCCCACTGTTTGCGGATTTTAAAGGGTAAAATCGTTGGGCGAACGGATGTTAAATTAACCGGTAATTTCTTGGCGGATTTGGCCGCCCCAACGACAAAAACGGCCCAGGCAAGCCTGAGTAACCTGCCTTATCTGATGATAAAAACAGGAGTACAAACGCTTTAAAACAGAGGACAGAGATCAGAAAGCCTGAAGTCGGAGTCTATTGCTTTTAAATGCGGGCTTTGACAGGACAATAGTCTCTTATCTTAGTTGGGGACATACCTATCCAGAAGAACAGCTTTTGCTTCGCAGGTATGTCCCCTTTCAGCACAAGAAGCAAGAGTTTAGGAAGTGGATAAAAAGAGAAGGAGTCTGAATGCTGTAATGTTAGATATGCATGTTCATCTTGTCGGACACAACGATCGGGAGGCAAACCGAGAAAACATTCGAGCGTTTTTAGATGTAGCGTCGCGCAAGGGATTGAAAGAAATTGGTTTTGCCGATCATGACTATTATTTTGAGCAAATGAGTTTTCCCCTGATCAGGGAAGTAGCGAAAGACTATCCTCATTTAGCGGTAAGAGTTGGTTTTGAGGCGGAATATCGAGTGGAAGATGAAGGACGAATCAAAGATTTAATAGATCAATATCCGTTTGATTTTGTGATTGGGTCAGTTCATGAGATGAATGGCTGGATCTTTGATATTCCAGAAGAGGAGCCTATGCATCATAAGAAAGATGCGGATGAGATTTATCGTGAATATTTTGAGCTTGTAAAACATGCAGCTAGTTCTGGGCTATTTACGACAATTGGTCATCTTGATCTCATTAAACTATTTGGGATTCGACCGAAAACGGATATCTTGAAGCTGGCTGATGAGGCCTTAACGATCATAGCAGAACGAGGGTTAGCCTTGGAAGTGAACACAAATGGTCGGTATAAGCCCGTTCAAGAATTCTACCCAGAAAGACGTTTAATGGAGGAAATTCAGCGGCGGGGAATTGAGTTTACCTTGGGGTCTGATGCTCATTGTGCCGAAGTAGTAGGGCGAGATCTAGAGGAAGCGAGTCAGGTCTTGCGGCAGATCGGGGTTCACTCTGTGGTTGGGTTTTCAAGTTTTAACAAAGTGCGTTATTCATTGGATTAGATGTTTGCATAACTTTACACGACGGTGAAACACTAAACAATATGTGTGTGACGGAGTGTAAAGGAGAGACGCAAATGCCTTGGATAGAAATTGAGCTTTCCCCTCGATCAGAATGGAACGAAGATGGCCTTGAAGATTGGGCGCAAGCCCTAGGGGCCTTCTTGACAGATAGAGGAACCGGATTAAATCCGCAGATTCATGTGTTACCAGGCTTAAATGTGCTTGAGTTGGGGGAGGCGGGAATTGGAGAACTCACTTTAAGCAGTGCCGAGCGGTTAGTTATTTTAGAAGGATTATCCTTAAAAGGAACTATTGAATGTGATTTTGCTCGTTTTGTGGTGAATTTTGCCCGTCAAATGGGGGCAGTGGGAGTTTGCGTTTCCATCAATAGTGCCGATGACAAGAACTTCTGGCGGAAATTGGGTGGGATTATCCAGCCCGATTCTGTTCCGTTGGAAGGGTCCATTGAACAGGGAAAAGTGGCTGTAGAGCAACTCGCGAAGTTCTCACTACTAGTGACGTATCAAGGTGAGCCGGCTCTGTGCCTCGAGCCGATAATGTGTAATGCCCATGCTCCAGGAGTGGTTAGTCTTTCTCAACGTCGCTTAGAAAAACTATATGGGGGAAGTCCTTTGGGATTTGCTAGTCGTGTGGCAGTTCATTGTCCATGGAAACTTAACCGAGAGCAATGGGATAATTTGCTGTCGTTTAGTCGTTTGCAGGCCTTTGATTTGTTGGAGAAACTTGTAAGTACCTGTCAGGATATTTGAGGTTAGGCTGAGTCATTCACATTGATGTGATTTGTCTCAGCCACTAAAATTTTATATAATAAGACAATTATAGAGATAGTGGGACAGAGGAGAGGAAAAGGATATGGCTGCAAACGATTTAGCTTATGAACTGGCGCGTACGCTTAAGGAATCTAATGAGTTCAAGCAATTTCTTAAATCTAAGGAAAAAGTAATGAGTGATGCCAGTAATCACAAGATGGTTCGCGAATTTCAATTGAAACAATGGGAGATTCGCGAGGCCCAAATGTTAGAACAAGAGATCAGCGAGGAGAAGCAGCAAGAGCTGGAACGCTTATATAGTTTAGTGAGTTTAAACCCTGCGGCAAGGGAGTATTTAGAAGCTGAATTTGAAGTTTCGTGCATCGTCAATGACATTCAAAAGATTATTGGAGAGGCAATTCAAGACGCCATGCCAATAGGTTATGAGGAGATGGCCCCCTGAAAGGGAATGATATGCTAGATTGAAGAAGGTTTGAATGGATGAAAATTGGAATGGTTTGTTACCCCAGTTATGGGGGGAGTGGAGTCGTGGCGACGGAACTGGGGTATGCATTGGGGGAGCAAGGGCATGAAGTTCACTTTATTTCTTCCGCTCGACCCTTTCGGTTACATCGATTTCATGAGAAACTTTTTTTCCATGAGGTAACTGATGTAAACTATCCCTTGTTTAAATTTCCTCCCTATACGTTGTTGCTTGCCAATAAAATCGTCGAAGTCGCGAACTATGTAGGGTTAGACGTAATCCATGCCCATTATGCTATTCCTCACAGTATTAGTGCATTATTGGCCAAACAAATGATGACTAGGCCACTGCCATTGGTGACGACCTTACATGGTACGGATGTTACTTTGGTGGGTGCTTTTGAAGAATTTTATAATTTAACCCGCTTAGGCCTTAAATCAAGCGACCAGATAACCGCTGTTTCTCGATCACTGGCAAGGGATACTGTAGAGATCTTTGGGCCTATTAATCAAGATATTAAGGTGATTCCGAACTTTATTGACCCCAATGTCTATCTACCGATGAAGGGATTGATGGACCGGTGCAGGAGATACTTTGCTCCACAGGGAGAGAAAATCTTAGCCCACATCTCAAACTTTAGAGAAGTGAAACGGGTCGTGGATGTGGTTAGAATCTTTTCCCTGGTTGAGAAAGTCACACCCTGTCGACTTTTACTGGTCGGTGATGGACCGGAAATGGTCCGGGTTGAACGGGAGGCCGTAAAACTAGGACTTGAGAAAAAAGTCATGTTTCTGGGAAAACAAGAAAGTGTAAAAGAAATTTTGCAGATGGTTGATGTTTTTATTCTCCCATCGGAACAGGAAAGTTTTGGGCTTGTCGCCCTAGAAGCCATGGCTTGTGGGGTTCCGGTCATTGCCAGTCGGGTTGGTGGATTACCCGAAGTCGTTATCCATGGCAAGACCGGCTATCTTGCAGAAGTCGGGGACGTCGTAGGGATGAGTGAGGCAGTACTTAGCCTATTGACCGACGATTTACGCTATAAGTCCTTTTCTGAACAGGCTGTAACTTGGGCACGAGAGATGTTTCCGGTGGAACGGGCTGTGAAAGAATATGAATCGGTTTACGAAGATGCGATCCAAGGTCCAAGGTCATAGTTCGTAGTTCGTGGTTTATTAAGCATTCGAACCACGAATATCGAACATCGAACATCGATTAGGGGGGTGGGTTTAGATGCCAAACCGGATGACGCTAGATCAGTTTGAAAATGAGTTGGAATCCGTCGGTTATATTACCGAACGGGATGATCGAATCGCGCTGACGGCGTTTTTAGCGACGCAATTAGGTAAACCACTTTTGGTCTCAGGGCCAGCAGGGGTAGGCAAGACGGAAATTGCTAAAGTGTTGAGTCAGGTCTTTGGGGCTCCGCTGATCCGCTTGCAGTGTTATGAAGGGCTCGATGAAACTAAAGCCCTTTACGAATGGAATTATCAGCGTCAACTTTTAAAGATTCAAATGGGTCGAGAGCATCTCTCAGAAGCTGACCTCTTTTCAACAGATTATTTACTGCCCAGACCCTTGCTTCAGGCACTATTGAGTGAGAAGCGAACTGTGTTGCTCATTGACGAGATTGATAAGACGGATTCGGAATTTGAGGCATTTCTCTTTGAACTTTTGGGTGAGTTTCAAGTGACTATTCCTGAGATGGGGACAATTGTCGCCAAAGAACGTCCCATCGTGGTTTTAACTTCTAATGGAGAACGGGAGCTTTCCGACGGATTAAAACGACGCTGTATTTTCCTGCACGTGGAACCACCTTCTGTGAACAAAGAAGTCCGTATTCTTCGGGCCAAAATTCCCGATTTGCCAGAACGATTAGCTTTAGAAGTTGCCAGGGCTGTTAATATACTTAGAGAGCGGCTTGTTCTTAATAAGATTCCTTCGGTATCCGAAACCATGGACTGGGCTAAGGCGTTGCTCGTGATGGGTAAGACTGGCCTCGATCCTGCTTGGGTTGATGCGACACTGACCCTGCTGCTTAAGAGCCAGGACGATGTGGAACTTTTCTATCGGGAGATGGGAGCTGAACAACTCCTTTTTGAGTCTAGTAAGTTAGCACAGGGAGAAAGACGTGCTCATGGACAATCATAATAGAGCCAGTGAGTTGGATCGACATTTAGTGGAGTTTGCTCAATTGTTAAGGTCAGTGGGACTTAAGGTTAGCCCTTCTGAAATTTCAGATGCCGCAGACGGATTAGCTGTGATTGGTTTAGCGGATCGTGAAAGGGTAGAGGCCGTGCTCCAGGCAACTCTCGTAAAAAATATCCAACATATTTCTGCCTTTAAAGAAGCCTTTCGGGCGTACTTCGCGTCTTTAGAACAGAAAGAAGCATGGCAGAAGGACGTAGCAGAGAAGGCTACTCAGTGGAACGAGCAGATCGAGAATACCCGAAAAGACCTGCGTTTTCAGGAAAATGAGTTGGATATTAATGAGGAACA
Organism: Desulfosporosinus sp. BICA1-9; assembly: GCF_000802135.1. Lineage (NCBI taxonomy): Bacteria > Bacillati > Bacillota > Clostridia > Eubacteriales > Desulfitobacteriaceae > Desulfosporosinus > Desulfosporosinus sp. BICA1-9. The sequence goes on along the minus strand of NZ_JUEE01000254.1, from coordinate 3,224 downwards.
GCGAGCTATTTATGCTAGCCTTCCAGAGAAAGACAAACAACGCCTGCGTGATTTCTTGGAAAGATCGTCCAATGGCACGAGAAGTGGAATACCAGTCGATCATTCTTATCAACCTATGGTTGAACGGGTTCTGCGGGGATCCTTGGAGTATTGGCGTAAGAAGTTAAACGAAGAAGAGCCAATTTCCTTACCAGGGTCCACGGATGGGGTGCTCTCTGAAGTGGAACGTGCACTTCGCGATCGGGAAGCGGAGGTTTTAAGCCGAGATTTAAAGAAGATTTCTCCCGAAGAGTGGCCAGAGGTCATCCGCCTAATTCGCCGCCTTAGTCAACGCCTTGCCAGCCAGGTAACTCGTCGCTACCGGGCAGCTCGAAGACGTGGTGGACTAGACATGCGCGCGACCTTACGGAGAAATTTACGCTATGGCGGGGTGCTTGTGGAGCGAAGCTATCGCAGCCGTCGGATGGGTCGTCCGAGAATTATTTTACTTTGTGATATTTCGGGTTCAATGCTTAAGTATACTGAATTTATTTGGCAATTTGTTTATGGCTTATCTACGGTGGTTAGTGGGATTAAAACCTTCGCCTTTGGGGAAACTTTGATTCCTTTAACCGATAAGTTTAGAAAAGGTCAGAGATTCGAGGTAATGGTTAAAGAAGCCCTCTCCGTATCTGGAAAGGAATGGGGAGGAGGGACGAATTTAGCAAATGCCTTGGAAAGCCTGCAGGGTAGGTTCCCTGATACACTTTCTAGGCAAACATTGCTGCTGATTGTAAGTGATGCACAGACGCTTGAAGGGGAAAAAGCAGCGGCTTTACTGGGGAAAATTCGTCGTCAGGTCCGTCAGGTGCTTTGGCTCAATACACTCCCTGAGCGTCGCTGGGTGGAGACACCCCATGTTAAAGCGTTTCTGCCCTCCTGTTTGATGTATGAATGTTTTACCCTAGATCATTTAACACAGATTCTAAACAAGCAATTCTAAGCGAATTGCTTGTTTATTTTATGGACAAAAGGAGCATACTATAGATAGATTATTTGTACAGAAACGCACAAAGCGTGGGGGGTATACTTATGTTAGAAAAATGTCGGGCTTGCGGTTTTGAACATGAAGATTTAGGTCACATCTTATTCCGAAGGAATCACGTGAGTAATCGTGTTTTACCCTATTGCTCACATTGTCTGCGCCGGCTTTATCAAGTACCATATCGACCAGAAAAAGATCTGTAAATTGTTGTATATCTGAAGTGTCAATGGGAAATACTATCTGCTTTTATAGCTTGCCTTTTCTCTGAAGCTTTGGTATATTTGTTTTTGAAGTGAGAGAAAAGGGGATGTAGTAACATGGCATACGTTATTAACTCAGAATGCATTAGTTGCGGCGCTTGCGAAGGCGAGTGCACAGTTTCCGCAATTAGTGAAGGTGATGGCTTGTACGTTATTGATGCGGAACTTTGCATCGATTGTGGGTCATGTGCCACGGTTTGTCCAGTTGAAGCACCAAATCCAGCGTAATACTCATAAACAATATTACTAAAAAGGAGAGTTTAATAAACTCTCCTTTTTGATACTAGTCAGACCCCTTTGACTGAGAAATGCAAATAAGCTATTGCTAACCTCGAACATCCCTGTTTAGATTCATATGATTTTCAGGTTGAGAAATAATGTTGACAAATTTATTAGATTAATTTATTATCTAAATAACAATAATTTTAAATTATAATGATAAAAGGAGATATGGGTATGGATGCCATCGAAATTCTCAAACAACTTAAAAATAAAGGTGTCCGTTTTACACCACAGAGACAGGCGATTTTAGAATTCCTACTGGAAACTGTATCCCATCCCACGGCAGATGAAATTTATCACCACGTTAAGGCGAAATTTCCGGGAGTAAGTTTAGGTACAATTTATAATACACTCAACATGCTGAAAGAGCATGGGCACCTCTTGGAGTTGTCCTATGGTGATATGTCAAGTCGCTTTGACGGCAATCCCGAGAATCATTATCATATTGTTTGCTCAAGATGTGGTAAGGTGGCGGATCTCCATCGCCCTCTAATCGACATGGATCAAGAAGTCGGGGAGCAATCAGGGTTTCAAGTTTTAGGGCATCGCATGGAGTTTCATGGAGTTTGTCCAGAGTGTCTCAAAGGTGTGCAGCTGAATTAAACTAGGAATAGATTTAAACATAACTCATGGGTAAGCGTGCTTCGCTGGAAGCTGGTTACCTATGGGTTTATTTTTATTAGGTGCAAGGGTTTTGAAGATCTTTCACGAATAAGTCAACTAATCGCAATTTGCGTGTAGATATAAAGAGGGGATTTTATGTTCAATCGTCGCTTAATGATTTTTATTGCTTTATGGGCATTAACTTTAGGAGCATTATGGTGGTACTGGCAAAGTCCTCAAGGGAAATCTCTTCAACATGGGCAAATTGGTATAAGTGCATCACGTTTTACGCAGAATTTAAACGGGAGTTGGGATCAGTTCTCTTCATTGCGCCAAGCTTGGACAACAGAATCCGAACGTGCTAAAGGAATAAACAATCAATCCTTTTTAACGGGAGGGAAGCCCTTAACCCTACCTTCGAGTGAGCGATTTACGGTCGTGGCAAAACGATTGCGAATCCCAGGAGAATGGAGTTCCCGAACTATGTTGCTCACGTTGAATGGTGTTCAAGGGCAGGCGAACATATACTTAAATGGGATCACAAACAGCCAAAAAATTGGCGAATTTGAAGGAAGCGGCGGGGCGGACGAATTAGAGATTCCTGCCAAGGCATTTCGCTATGGAGAGGATAATATTCTCTTAGTTGAGCTTGCCGGAAGCGCTGAACAACGAGCTTCGTTTTTGGGCTCCCGTTGGCCAAAAGCAGGGCGCATTACGGGTGGTATTCGCCTGGATGCGGTGGTTGAAACGACGATAATGCCTCCGCAGGTGCAAGTAGTGTGGAATGGAACTACCGCACAAATAACTGTAGAATCTAATCTACTGCATCGAGGTTTTTCTCAAGAAGGTCCTTGGACTGTTTACGGGGTACTCTCCGATGGCTCAGCTGGTGTGGCGGAACAGATGCTAACTGTGTCCCCTCAAGAAAAGGTGGATATTTCGCCAGTGATATTGACTTTTTCTGTGCCAGATGCTAGACGTTGGACCTTAGAGGAGCCCTTTCTCTATCAGTTGCATTTAACGGTTACGAACAGTAAAGGGGATAAAGATGATTT
>NZ_JUEE01000253.1:0-14381 GCF_000802135.1 Desulfosporosinus sp. BICA1-9 | reverse complement strand
TCTTTTAGACGGAAGGTGTGAACTTTCGAACAACCTAGCGGAACGAAGCCTACGCCCCTTCACAATTGGCCGCAAAAACTGGGTCACTATGGAAACGCCTCGGGGAGCAACGGCTAGCGCCATAATCTATAGCGTTGTCACGACAGCCAGAAATAATAACCTAAAGCCATATAATTATTTGGTATACATATTGAAACAGATGCCGAACACAGATTTCATAAACCATCCGGAGTTGATTGAAAAATTCGTTCCATGGTCAAAGGAGCTGCCGACAGACTGTTACAAACAAAATAAAACTTAAAATCAATCCGACCTGATGGTTGGGTTGATTTTTTAGTTATGTGCCTACTATTTGACATTTACGTCCACCGCTTACGTATATATGGAATGGAAATCATGTTCAAAAATTGTTACCAATTTGCACATTATTTCCATTCCATTCCATTTAAAATCTCATTACCAGAAATATAATACAACTATGATACCTAATACAATTCTATACCACCCAAATGCCTTGAAATCGTGCTTCTTAATATAACCTACCAAGAATTTAATTGCCAAGATTGAGACTACAAAAGCAACGATCATCCCTGTGAATAAAATGGTAAGTTCATCATTAGTAAAATTTAAACCAAATTTATAAATTTTTAATAGGCTTGCACCGAACATAACTGGAATAGCCAAAAAAAATGTAAACTCTGCGGCCACCGTTCTCGATGTTCCTATGAGTATTGCTCCGAGAATGGTTGCTCCCGAGCGAGAAGTACCAGGAACCAATGCCAATAATTGAAATAAACCTATCATAATGGCAGTTTGATATGAAATTTGTGATAGGTTATTAATCTTCGGTTTTATTTTTCCGTTTCTACTCTCGATAAGGATAAACAGAATGCCATACAGAATTAGCATTACTGCAACGGTCTGATAGTTATAAAATAGTGCATCAATTTCATCGTCCCACAACAGACCAATGATCGCTGCAGGAACACAAGCAGCAAGGATTTTTAACCACAGCAATATTGTATCATTTCTAATTGTTAGCTTTCTTTTGAGAGAAAATGGAATTAGTTTGTTCCAATACAAAACCACAACTGCCATAATTGCGCCAAGCTGAATAACTACAAAAAACATTTCTTTAAACGCTTCACTCATGTTTAGCTGTAAAAATTCATCGACTAAAATCATATGCCCTGTGCTACTGATAGGTAGCCACTCCGTGATACCCTCAACAACCCCAAGCATAATTGCTTTGATAATCTCACTAAATAACATTGTTTTATCTCTCCCTATTTAACATCTTGTTCTTGAAATAGAGTGCACTTGCTATAACCCCATTATGGCAACCAAAATACGGGTATCGACTTGAATCAGTATTCATCAAACTATCGTAAAATCAATATCAATAGTATTATAAACAAGACACTGTTGATGGCCACAAATATTTTAAAGTTCTTAGCTAATTCTTTATATTTGTCATCAGCGCGCATTGTCTCTTTAAAAAACTCTTCAGAAAGATTCATTAAACTCCGTTCTAATTCACTTTTTAGCTTAGAAGTATCAGTATTGATTTTCTCCATAATTTCATCAAGAACATTATTATTTTTTAACAACTTATAAACTTCTTCACTAATAAACTTTGCAACTTCCTTTTTAGATGGTGCTATTTCCTTTTCATTGGTTGTGAGAGAATTAATAATTTTCATCAGTTCTCTTTTATTTTCTTCTTCGAGTTTATTAATCTTTTCATTAACCTTTACGTCTAGATCAGATAGGTTATTTTCATTTTTAACTTGAATATCTTTCCACTTTTCCTCATAGGCTTGATTCATCTGATTTATGTATAATTCAAATACACCTTTTTTTAACTCAATATCATTAAATAATGTAACTACTTTCTTGTAATAATCATTAAAACTTTCTATAGACTTTGAGGATAGTTCTTTATCGCTAATATATTTCGCATTGAGATGTTTTATTTCTTCATCATAGGCTACTTTTAATTCTTTCATTTGACTTTCAAGAGTATATTTTAAATCTGAAGTTTCATTGACTAACTTTTCATATTCATCGAGACTCTTCTCTAAATGAGTTATGTCTTTTTCTAATCTTTCATCTAATTTAAGCAAATCCAATTTAATTGCTCCTTGCCAATTTATTGTTTAGGGTCTTAATTTTGCTATTAATAAATAGCTTGTAAACAATTTCTTTAGTGGTATCACTTCCTAAGTCTTTAATTAAACAATTGGCAACTTCCAAATTAATAATCAACGCTTCATTCGTTATTAGTATTTCCTCTACTAGTTTTTCGTTAATATCAATAATGTCGTTTAGAACCCCTATAACTGCCTTAGTGTCGTTATTTCTAAAAAATGAAGAAACTAGTTCAAAGGCTTGATTTCTTGCATAGGCATCAGCTTTATCTCTTTTGAGAGTGATCAGACTTCTGAAATAAAGCGCTACCGGATTATCCGTATAATCTTCTAGGTGCTTCATTGCTTTAATCTTGGCACGTTCTTGTTCGTTTTCTTCATACATAATATTAAGCAATTCTTTAGCTTTTGGGTAATCCAACCTATTTGAAGCCATTAGATTATGATAATCAGTAAATAATTTATCGATTCTTAACTCTCTTGTAACCGAAATGGACTTTTCCTTACTTATACCTTCAATATCACAGAATTTACAACCTTCTATACCGTAACTCACAGGGTCTTGAAAATAATCCATCAGAAATTGACGTCTACATTTTGTATCATTGTTAACATACTGCCAAATACTTTCTAACATATTATACTTCTGTCTTTTAATGCTTTGGAGCCTCGTTATTATTCGTTCTATTACGCTTGCCAGGTTCGGATCAATAAAAACGTTTGGATTAACTTCTACTTCAAATTTCACACTACCATCATCAAAATAACTTAACGTATAATAATTTATAATGATTCCTTGCATCTGAAAATAAAACAAGTATGTTTGATATTTGTTAGAGTTGTTTGCTTGAATAGCGAATGTAAACTTTGGCTTGCAATTTGAATTCTGTACCAGAAACTGATAGCAGTTGTTAAGATTAAGAGTCATTTCATTGGCATCCGGATATTTTTCATTAATCAATTTTGCCTGCATCCCATAATCACATTTTATCCCATTTGTATATTTGCATCTCCATCCGTAGACACATTCGGGTTCATAATTATTTATACTAGCTCGGTGCTGGATACAATCCGGTGTTCTTGCTCTTGAAATGATAATTGAGTGAGCATGCTGTCTATCATGTCCTAATCGTCCAGCTTCTTGATAATATGCCTCTAGAGAATTTGAGTAGCACATATGAATAATATACCTAAGGTTGGATTTATCAATTCCCATTCCGAAGCCCTTTGTTGAGACGAGTAACGGAAATTTATCCGTTTTGAACTTATCTTGTATATCGGATCTTTCAATATCACTTAGCTTAGAATGATAGAGATTCGACTCAATCCCACTTAATCTGACTTCATTAAGAATATGTTTTGTTCCATATGACCTGGTAGTCGCACCCCGCGCATTTGCATAGATTGTGAAGATAATACCTGAACCGTCTTTATGAAGTTCATGTATATCTTTCTTTTGCAAAATCATGGGTATGTCTTCTATTAACGCCTTTCTCAAATTGAACTCTTTGCCACTTTCAATAGGTAGATTAATAACTTGAAAGCTAATTTCATTACGAGCTAAGGATTTTGAACATATTACATTGGCCTCATTTATCCTAAACGTTTTCAGGATATCTTCTTTGACTTTTGGAGATACTGTGGCAGTTACTGCAATAATATTTGCAGAGCCAAGCGTTGTAACTACATCTATAAGTTTTAAATATGATGGTCTGAAATCATGTCCCCATTCGGATGAACAATGTGCTTCATCAATAATATAATAATCAAGGCTAATGTTCTTTAATTCCTCTTGTAATTCTAGTTGAAAGTCTCTCATTTGGAGTCTTTCTGCTAATACATATAAGACCTTCAAACTACCTGCCTTAAATCTGCTTAACGTTTGTCGCCTTTCGGCAACCGATTCTGAACCATCAATATAATCCACATACTCAAATCCAATAGTCTTGAGATTTGAAATCTGGTCTTTGATTAAAGATTTTAAGGGTGAAACAATTAACGACACTCCGTTCCCTAGCAGGGCTGGCAACAGATAGCAAAGGGTTTTTCCAGCGCCAGTAGGAAGTATTCCTAAAATATCCTTACCCATTAGAGCACCTTTTACTAATTCGTACTGACCTTCTCTAAACTCATCAAATCCCCATAATCTCTTTAATAGATATGTCAAGTTCTTCTGGTTTACATTATTAAATATGGACTTACTTCTATCTGAATTTGAATAATACTTATAAACTTGTGAATTGGATAAACACACTATTTTTAAACCATTAGATTTCTCGATAGTTATATTTTTAAATTCGAGTAAGTCTCCAAATTTAAAATGCCCTAACTCAATGTCTTTCCCCACAATGAGGCCTTGGTTCCCATGACCATCACAAAACTTATAGGTATTATTGATTCTATCACCAACAACATTCACTTTAACGATATTACCTGAGCCTAAATTCAAAGTAGATAAGTCTGTGCATATATCCCCAAGACAACTATTAGATAAAATACTAAATCCCCATTTTAATCTGTTCTTGTAAAAATCATCAATATATTCAGGTTCATGTTTTTCCGCATAGAGACGATCAATATAACTAATTAAATCACCCTTTGAACTATTAGACGTATGAAAAACCCAACATTGATCACAACGTCCACAACTACCACATGATGCTATACTTTTTAAGTTTGTTATATGATGGACTTCATGCTTCAAGCGGTTTAGCGACTTGATAGCCGATTCGCTTGCGGGTTCAATAAGAATTATATCTCCATTCGTTGTGAGATTATTCGACGTTTGAATGAGTAGATGTTTTATGCTTTTATAATTTAGCTCAGAAGTGATATTTGATAATACGACTAGATCATACTTCCCGGTTATGATTTGATCAGTTATAGCTGCTTGCTTGGGGGAATTAATTGTAATATTTTTAAGATCCGCGATATTGGTTAATCTACTTGAAAAATAACTAACATTTTCTGCATAGACCTTTATATTGTCCTCGGACCTCTCCATCGAATTGATCTCTACTTTATCAAAAAAGCTTTCTTCACCATGGAGCTTACATAGATTATCGAGCAAGGTTATTAAATCAAGTAAGGCAAAAGTTGTAGTGCCTACCCCACTTCCGATATCAAGGACTCGCAGTTCTCTGGACATTCTTTTTCTTCTCAGCAATTGAAGTAGCACAAGCTGAACCATGGGAATATTTAACAACATATAATGCATTGAATAAAAGTATGGAATATCACCAACATACGACTCTTTTCTATTACGATTTCTTAAAGATTCGTAGCAATTTAAAAAAAGCTCCTTTTGTTCAGCCCATTCACTTCCATATTTATTAATTAATACATCTTTAATAGAATCTTCAATTATTTTTGATTGTGTAAACCTGCTACCAGGCGCAATGATATTCACTGCTGTATCTAATATCTTGTAATAGTTATTCATACTAACTCTCCTACTAAGATGATTTGTTAATCTAAGGGCCCTTGTGCCACATTTATAGCTCTAATCTTCTTCAATCTAATCATTGTTGTTACTTCTATATTTTTCAACTAATACCTGCCAATTTCTTTTTAATTTACATCGCAATAAACGGGAATGTAAATTATATAACAGCGATATCATATTAATCATCAAACGGAGGTTTGATTTTCTTTTAAAGGATATACAAACGCAAAGAACAGCCCTCTATGCCTTCAATGGCAGGAGAACTGTTCTTTGCATGTTAAGATTATCTGATGTAGGTAATGAGGTTGGGCTTTCTGACGGGTACATTGACAACTGAGTCCTGCTTATATCCTAGCACAGCCGAATAATAAGGCTTGTAGCCCTCGGGTATTTTCAGTTCTTTGCTCAATTCAGGACCTAGTGGTGAATAAAACGCAAATATGACAAAGTAAATCCAGCACGACCCCAGCCCGATCGACTCTGCGGCTAAGAGCAAGTTCTGAGTTGCGGCAGCGCAATCCGCTTCGAGAGGTATAGGGGCCTGCTTGCCAGAGACTATGATCAGTGTCGGTGCACCGTATAAACAATTGTACTGCTCATTATTCGCCATTTCCTCTAAACCTTCAATATCCAGTTGTTTAGCGCCTTCTTTAGCAGCAAGATTCAGCCTGTCCAGCAGTTCCTTGTTTTGAATTACAGTAAAATGCCACGCTTGATCCCCGGCGTTAGGTGCATACAGCCCCGCTTCCAGTACCGCTTGTAATTCTTCTTCCTTGATCTGTTCATCTCTAAAACTTCTGATACTCCTGCGCTGCTTAAGGGTTCTTAAGGTCTCATTGATAATCATGAAAATCACCCTTTCTTTTAGATATATTTTGAGCTATTTTGTAACTTGTTCATATCCTTTTTCAGCCCATAGATTAATATTTCTTATTTTATAGAACTTTCTTATGTCTCAAATCAAAAAATCTATTAAATCCCAATTTGTATACATGATACAATAAAGTAGGAATCCCAAAAGCTAAAAAAGAATGGCTTACGAAGTAGCCATAGTTTAGGCTCTTGTATTTACTTTGTTATGCATACCCCGTTTTCACTTGGATTAAGGTTATACCAAAACACGATCCGCCCGTCTGCCAAAACGCCGAGGATATGAGTTTTGGCGGCTTTGACAGAGATAACTTTCGGCTCGGTCAGTAATGTATTATGATTCAGGCGGTTAAGGTAAAACATATCCTTAGCGTTGTCACTATCATCCCGCTTGTAGGTTATAAAGGTGGCATAGTTTTGGCCGACATACCAAGAGTCTGGCATCCTGATATCACCTGTGTCGCCGGGATACTTAAGACTAAGCTCCTTAACCCTCCCTGTCCAAAAATCTAAAAAGAGTAGCTTAGACTCAGCCATTTGTGTTAATTTATTATAGAGATAGGTATTTACCTCCAGGAGACCAGTATCATACCTGATGAGGCCTGTTGAAGAGCATTCTGATGCGATATTATGAACTTCTACAGTCCCACTTTCCAGATTGCACAATGTATAACCCATGGCACCTTCATAACCAGTCATAGTGGTTATAACCTTTTGCTCATCGGCTACAAACCGAGGGTCCCTGTGAAAGGAATTCTCCAGCAATTCACTGCCTGTAATAGGTACTGTTGGGGAAAGCAGTTTTTCAGTATTATCAGTAGAGTTAAATAGCTTGACACCTGTTTCATCGGTATAAACATATTTTAATCTATCACTCGATACGTCGTAACCCCCAAAAAACACATCAGGATTACCTTGGGCATTGTAATGAGGTTCCCGATTTATTTTCTCAGTGATTGTTATTGGTAATAAAGACATTTTCGATTGCTCAAGGGTTTTATCAATAGCTATTATTCTATCTTTAAGCCGGATCACAATACTTTCTCCTATCAGACTTACATCCGTTGGCGTAAAATTCCCGCTTACATCAAGTTTCTTTTCCACGTTCATAGTCTCAGGCTTGACAAGCATTAGGGAAGCATTTCCCCTTTTTTGATTGGGAGTATAGGCAAGAATCAATTTGCCGTCAACCTCACCCAACATTGAAAGCTCTTCCATATTACCTGCAAAGCCTTTAATTTGAGCGAAGTATTGATAATCACCCGTTAAGACAACGAGATGGTTATTAACATAATCCAACCTGCCACTTACAAAGTATAGGCTGCCATCTTCATTCTGTTTTAAGTTGTAAGATTTGGTCAACTCGATGCGACCGCTCTGAGGTGGTCCAGAATGTACTAAAATGGCGGTAACTGTGCCATCGCTGCTTCTTGTAACTTTATCTAGGTGATCTCCCCACGAGTTGACTGCATTATAGGATGGGCGAGTTCGTGGAGTGCCAAAGTCAAAAATGAATGCACGTTTTTGCTGGTCATAGGAACCAGCCTCAAGATTGGATACATCAAGGCTGGTCAAATTAAAATAACGCTCGGCATATTCAAGAACTGTATCCAAGGGAAAAAGCCGGTTAGTACTGTCTGTGTCAGCAAGGACCAAGCTTTCCTTGCCGTGTTCCGCAACATACTTAAACCAGCAGTACATCGCCACATCAAGCGGATCTATATCCTGGGCGGTGTTAAACTCATGGGTGTTCCCTAAAGTAGCAATTGAATCATAAAAGTATTCCTGCCAGAGCTTTTCCAACTCAACCGGATCAGTTATTTCTTCGTATTTCAGGGCTGCCTCCTGCATCATTTTTTCAGGAGCTTGCCCGGGCGAACCCTGGGTGCTCTTTTGGCATCCGGCCACAAGGGCCAGCAAGAGAACAACTACGATAAGGGTTATAGCTTTTTTCATTTTTATAGAACAACTCCTGCTTAACCTTCTACTTTCTATCTGACATAAGATTTGGTTGACTACTAGAATTCAACATTTTACCTATATATTCCTGCAATAGTTATAAATGTTAGTGATAATTCATATTACAAATAATAAAGCTGACTCTACACAATCCAGTAAAGTCAGCTTTATACATATAACTAACAAGTTTGGCTGGCCAAATTCACATTTGGCATCAGTACAACACTCTAAGCTTCTATTTTATTTCTTTTACCCTGCCAACAATACCACTTTCAAGCATGACCTTGATGCCATGGGGGTGGTTCGGGGAATTGGTGAGCAGTCTTTTAACGACACCTTCTGTAAGCTTACCGCTCTGTTGATCTTGTTTTTGTACGATCATTACAATCGAACCGATTTTGACCGCACTTCTTTTCGTTCCATCCATCATTTTGATCCTTTCCTTAGCCTAACGATCCGCCTTACTGACTTTTCTGAGTCGGCCCTTAATTGGTTTTTGTTGAAGCTCGCGGGACACCAGCTCCCCTTTGTGATTTAAAATTTCTACATAGGTCGAAATATCGAGGATGTTAATAATACCTATATCCGCCGCTGTTATACCCTCAATACTACAGAGGGTGCCAACTATATCAACCGCCCTCATTTTCGTTTTCTTGCCCGCATTGATATGCAATTTCATAATGCCTTCGCTAAGCTTGGCACCTTTGTTTTCTTTGAATTCAGGCGTTGCGTTTATCTTCTCAGTAAATCCTTCTTCAGCTTTTAGAACGGCTTCTTGATCAGGCCTTACACCGAGTGGGATTTCGTTTCCGATAAACCGATGAATATCCTCAAGCAACCTATTGTCTGAAGGTGTGACAAAGGTTATGGCTTTACCCATGTAGTCAATGCGTCCTGTTCTGCCTATCCTATGAACATAGCCTTCACAGTTATTTGATACGTCAAAATTGATCACAAGACCAATTTGGTCGATGTCGATACCCCGGGCTGCTACATCGGTTGCTACCAAATATCTAAAATTTCCGCGCTTAAAATGTTCCATGACCCTGAGACGATCCCTTTGCTCCATGCCACCATGTATCTTATTACAAGTAAAACCTTGATAGTCTAGTTCTTCATAAACTTCATCTACTTTGAGCTGAGTATTGCAAAATATCATACAGCTGTCAGGGTTCTCAACTATCACTAAGTCTTTAAGAAGTTGTAGCTTCTGGTTTTCGCTGACCTCGAATCGAGTTTGAAAAATCCTACCTGCCACTGGATCTTGTTCTTCAATGGCCACATCCATTGGATTATTCATGTAATGGCTACATAACGCACTGATATCTGAAGGCATTGTAGCCGACAAAACAATAGTCACTCGATCTTTAGGAAGTGCTTCTAGAATCCTTTCAACTTGTTCAACAAAACCCATTCTTAACATTTCGTCCGCTTCATCGATGACTAAATACTTAATTTTAGAAGGATCAAAAGTCCCTCTATCCAGATGGTCAAAAATCCGACCCGGTGTTCCAACCACCACATGCGTTTTTTGCTTCAATTCTTTTTCTTGAATGTAAAAAGGAGACTTTCCATAGAGCGCAGAGACTTTAAGCCTCTTAAATCTGCCAATATGAAAGAAATCTTCCTTTATCTGAATAGCGAGCTCTCTTGTCGGTGTAATCACTAAGGCCTGAGGTATGTTTTCATCCCAATCCACTAATTGGCAAATTGGAATGGCAAATGCTGCCGTCTTGCCACTTCCGGTCTGGGATTTTACGATGATGTCTTTTTGGTCTAGGATTGCTGGAATGACCTGCTCCTGGACTTTAGTGGGCGTTTTAAAGTTGAGTAATTGGATGGCTTTCAAGAGCCCCTCACTTAATGAATAATCTTGAAAACTAGCTGTGTTCATTTTTTCTCTCTTTCATAATGGGTTTGTACACAACGTTGATGCACATTTTACCACTTCTCTCCAAAAAACACTAATTACAATGACTTTACGGGCTTTCCTTCGGTAAAGGATAGCCCGCGCTCTCTATGTTTTATAGTTCCTATCACAATACCTATCGAAGTGAGAATAATTGCAATAACGTGGATCCAAGTAATCTTCTCATCTAAAAAAAATACTCCACCAACCATACTTGCAAAGGGCATCCCGTTCAAAAACATCGCAGTTCTGTTGGCACCCAAATGCTTAATACCGTGATTCCATCCCAATGTACCCAATGAAGTAGCTCCCCAGGCTGATAATAACAATACTAGCCAAGCTGTTAGCGAAAAATGAATCTGCCCATACGCGGAAGGCCCAAAAGTGGCTTAAGTACTTATATTTAATAATATTCCCCCTATTACGGTGGAATAGCCAGTGACTACTAAAGTTGGGATCGTAGTTTCCAACAACTTTTTTGTGAGCAACCCCCCAATTACATGAGTCAACATTGCTAGAAACATAATGGCATCTCCTAAGCCAGATAAACCGATAGAACTGTTAGGCAATTTCGAGACTACAACCAGAACTACGCCTGAAAGTCCGAACAAAATTCCGATCCCTAAATATTTAGTGAATTTTTCGCCGACAAATATTGATGCCAGCAGAGCAGTAGTCAGCGGATTTAAGGCTAAAATGAGGGATGCATTTGTGGCGGTTGTTGTAACAAGTCCATACCCTAAAAGCAACTGATGAAAGCAAATAGAGCTTAACCCTATAAAAAAGAGAAGCCCCCACTGCTTTTTATTTGGATTATAGAATCCGTACTTTTTCCAAACGAATAAGAGTAATAAACTTCCGGCCAGTGGCATTCGGATCGTAGCTACCAGCATCGGCGACATATGAAGTGTGAGATATTTCACCATAACAACATTAAGACCCCATGAAATTACGACTAAAGCTAAGATCAGATAAATGGTTTTTTCTACCTTTGCCAATGATATGCGCTCCATTCTTTAAGTAGATTCGAAGTACACCTTCTGTCCAAATCCTATTGAACCATCTTCTCTTCTTCGACATCTTCTTAAAGAAGCCAATGAGACCATTCCAATGCCAGTGACGGCATCTATAATATCAAGTTCAAAACTCATTAATAGAAATATTATGTATTGAGCTTATTATATCATACCTAAATGACAACGGTCATAGAGTATCGTTTTAAGCAGGTCATTAGCTGACCTGCTTAGTTTATGGTTCATTACAAATAGGAAGAAATTATTTACCCAGGTACTGCGCCACAGCAGCGGCTGTTTGATATTTATCTTTTCCACTCAGCAGTACTTCGTTCGGATGTTTAGTCGTCGGTCCACCAACTACGATCAACTTTTGAGAACTCATGGCCTCGGCGGGAACTGAGAGATCTTCTGGCCGTACGAATATAGCACAGTTACCATTCTTCACCGATACATCTGCTCCGGCCCAATAATCTTCTTTCGTATACAACAGAACAGCTACTTGTAACACGTCATTTCCCCCTTGCAAATCCTTAAATAGTCGATCCCAAGGAAATCCTGTTCCTGGACACCTTGATCTATTGACTGAGTCAATCCGATAATGTCCGATGATATTATCACGACTCACTGGTATATCTATTGTCCCAATTAGCCACCGATGCAAAGCAAGTGTGGCCTGGTACTGCGCTTCAGGCATTATATCTCCGCTTTCTCCTTCATGTTCAATGCTTATTGTGTAATAATTCGGGTTAACTCCTGGAATAAGCAAAGGCCAATTTGGTTTATTTACGTTGCCATTTGCCCATGCAATATTTCCAATCTTTACATACTGATGGATTTCACCGTTCTTACCTATTCCGAAATGTGAACTAACTTTACTTGCTGGATAGGCAAACCATGCGTCAGTACCTATTAGGGTTCCGCTCATAATGTGGTTTACAATCGCGATTATTTTATAATCCTTTGGGCTACTGAAGTTTGGCGATCCGATCCAAATGATGTTTGGTTTATCCATTTCTACGCTCCTTTTCTAGTTATAATACGTATACAGATATAAGAATGCCACTATTAAACAGAGCTACAGCTAACTCTACGCTCACTCCAGAAATGATTAGTAAACCCTTAAAATCCCACTTTATAAGCTAGTAGCATAAAGACTTATTTTTACTCTATATGCCAAAGTAACACCCTCGTTCCACTGTGATCGAAGGGTGTTACTTACAGTTGCTATACATTCTGTTGCTTCAGAGAATTATCGGCTACGTTACAAGGATACGCGAAATGCAGAAAAAGCAGGGGGAGATTTTAAAGCGACGCAAATAGGTAATCCTATTCACGTCGCTTTCTCGATGGTGAGATTTTGAGTGTTGAAACTTTTCTTGAATTCTATTTAGTGGAGTACTTGTTTATTACTTGATCCTGAAACTCCTCTAAACTTAAGCCCACATGATCTATAAATGAATTTTCAAAAAGTGTTTGATAACTAGTCGATAAATCTTGTTCTTTTGGAATCCCTGCTAGAATATCAGTTACTACCTTCTCACCTTTTAATTTTATCAATTCGTAAATAACCATGAAGGATTCATTATAAGCAATATCACTAGCCGTTTCTGATTCAGTATATTGATCCCATTCAACCTGACTTATTAAATCCTGTAAAGGGATTGCCGAATCCTTCAAGTCCGGAAAATCAAATTCTGCATCTGTGATATATCCTTCAGATTCATGATATACTGCTAGTCCCTCGTCAAGCCATCTTGGAATTTCAGGATTCAATTTATTTTCCATCAAAAACGCTCGAATATAATAATGGGTGTATTCATGTTCAAGAGTATTTAAAATTTCCTCTTCGTAATTCATATTTATTAAATCCAGGTCCAGTGTGGAAGTCTTAAAAATTTCCGCACTGACTTTCGTATTTGCCATATGAATTCTTTTGTTAGTATATAAACCTAAAATTCTTTGAGTTTCATCGATATCGTTATTGGTTCGATATTGGTTTAAATCATCGTAAAGTACGATGTCAATAGGAAAAGGTTCTACTACGGCAAACATCTTGCTCAACTGTGTTTCAATGTCGGGAATAGCTCTTACTAATTTGTCTGCCAAGTCTTTATCTTCGTTGGAATAATAAACCGTTAAACGATTATTAGGGCTAATACTATCAAGGGTCTTAATATACTCGCCCCTCAATTTATTCGAAGAAAGTCTCCTGCCGATATCTTTGACAAATTCTATTTTTTCGGAATTAGTCACAGTGTTTTTATCATATTCGCTCACTAACATCTCGGCCATGGCAGACTGACCTACACCCAATAATATGAAACTTATTAAGCATGACGTAAAGATAGCGCTTCGAAAAATCAATGACCATCTACCATGAATTCCAAGAATCTTAATTTTTCCTTTAATAAAACCTATCACAAAAATAGATAATAGCGGTATGCAAAGCATAATTGTTATAACGAGTATAGTTTCGAGATCTTTTTCAATAGGCACATAGAAAAACATGATTAATCCGGCTATCACAGAAAATCCAATGACCCAAGAAAAATAGATTAATAATGATTTCAAAAATTTAAACAATATAATAGTTGCGCGAATATAAGAATTCGCTCCTCCTTTTAATTAAATAGACTCTCGGCATTCGCCGAGGCGGTTGGGCCAAGGGGTTCCTTGAACCAACCTTATAGCATTCCTCCTACTTTAGTGGGAGGAATTTTGCTTTTTCATACAGTCGAACTGGAAATTCACTAGTAATAAAAATTTTCTTAATCTGCCATAAAACGGCCAGAATTACTTGACTTTCCCAAAACGCCCCCATAATCGCGTGACGAGGGGTTTTATCCCTTTGATTACAAAATATGGGGTGATCTGTTTGAAGCCAATACTTGTTTCTCATAAAACATATCAGGATTCCGTTCTCCTTCGTCTCCGCCAACATTATTCCGGCGGGGTCTTTGTCATCGTTAATGATGACTGGCATTTGGTCGTGAAGCTCTGGATGACTGATTTGTCTTACATCACGACTCTGC
>NZ_JUEE01000252.1:0-14429 GCF_000802135.1 Desulfosporosinus sp. BICA1-9 | reverse complement strand
AAAACTGGCTCAGATATTCAGATTTCACCAAACGGTATTCCCATTTGTCCCATTGGCCTTGAAATGAAACCCAATGGCCACGATAATCTACAAAATCGAGATAAATGGCGATGTGCACTGTCCTGCGGTTCAAAGAATTCCTGTACTTCACCTTGTTCTAAAGCAAAGTATGGTCGTACCTACCACACCCACTCTAAGGATAACTTACGGCTTTTTACCAAGACTCCTCGCGACTCGGAAAAGTGGAAGGTCATTTACAAACGCCGGACATCCATTGAACGCTCCAATAAACGAGAGAAGATCGACTACAAGCTGGAATCTGGACGACATCGCTCCACGAAAATGTGGTACGTTCGCGTTTATGCCATTATGATCTGTCAGCACATGGATGCTTGGTTTTCTCATCAGAAAGAGAGCTTTAAGGATCTTAAAACATGGATTTTTCCCCAGACTGCTTAACGTTTTTTAGTTTTTAAAAAGGGCGATTGTGACGTTTATTTGCTATGCTCATTATTAAAAATCCCTTTTCCGTCTTAAGAATTACCCTCGTTTATTGCGAATTTCCAGCTCATTTTCCATATATCCGCTGTTCCCACCCCCTGAATTCCGAGAGGCTATTTAAATTAATATAATCCTTCTTTGAACAGTTTAACAATCAAAGTGACTTTATTCTAGCGGTATGAATTGGTAATTTTGCATTTAAACAATTAGCTATAATATTCACATAAAGCATGTGTATCGCCTTTGAGAATAGATTCTTTATTTTCTTGGCGCTATATGTTTTCTGGTAGTATCGATAAAATTTCGTTCACTGAACTTACGCTATAATCTGGATGATTCATTTTGAGCATTTCTATCGAATCATAGCCCCAGTCGACACAAATAATCTTAATACCTATTTTTTGGCAAGCTTTAATATCTCTTATCTCATCCCCGACATAGATCACTTCATGGGGATTTAATTTATGAGAGGTTAATAATTTCTTAATAGCCTTTTCTTTGCCCATGATATTAGTAGAATTCATGATGGTTCCGAAAATATCAAGTTGGTTTTGATGGAAATACTCCCGGATATTACTTTCCGAGTTAGAAGAAATGATAGCTAATTGATACCCCCGTCTCTTTAACTCGATCAATAATTCTCTTATACCTGTAAACATAGTGATTTTTGTCAATGAATCTTTATACCGCTTGGTAATCTCGGATACTAAAAGCGGAACTTTTAAAAGTGGAATTTTAAGTGTCTTAAATCGTTCAAGAAGAGAGAGATTCAATAAAGTTTCAATGTTTTCAATTTTCCTCAGGTTATATTTTTGAGCAACTTGATTATAAATCATGATTGATACTTCCCTTGAGTCAACTAGGGTACCATCAAAATCAAAAATAATTAATTTGATCATAAATGATGCTCCTTTATTATTGTTGGCGTTGTGAGATTCTGCAATTTTATAATTTCTGCCAACTGTTTCATTGTACCTCAAGTGCTAGTAAAAGATTGTCGTATTTTAACATTTCATAATTATAAATTAAGAACAATGTTCTCCCATTTTCCCACCTTATAAGCACAAAAAAACCCTCCGACGGATTCCGAAGAGCTGCATTTTCCTTGTATAGAATTTATATAAACATATTGATCGAGCGAATTTTATTGCGGTATTTATAAATAGAAATGGGGATAGCCATCAATATCCCCATTTATCTGTGATCCGTCTTAACTTCTAAGCTTTAAATTACTATAGTTTGCTACCACCTTTAAGGTGTTCCTCTGCGAACTGAATCATCCGTTTGGTCATTTGCCCACCTACAGAGCCATTTTCACGACTGGTACGGTCTCCGCCGAGTTGAAGACCCATTTCGTTAGCTACCTCATACTTAAATCGATCCAATTGTTGGGCGGCACCTTGAGCTGCTGGGGTATTGCTGTTTCTTTCTCCTGCCATGATTTGTTCCTCCTTTATTGTTCTGTATTTTTTATGTTAGATGACTGAATCTAGCTTATCCAAAATGCGATACTTAACACTGGTAATTAAATCTAGCGGTTAAAGTTCTATCACAAATTGTTATCGAGCCAGGGGTATGATTTCTGAATAAATTAGCGGCGATTAAAACAATTTAAACTCACCCCAGTCGGCTTGCTTTTTTGAACCATTTCAAAATTTGACGCTACTTCGGACCCGTAATAGTTAAAGGAAAGCTTAACGCATTGCACGACAACTTAAAGACCCCCATTTTATTGGGGGTCTTCGCCTACTTAGCTTCACATCACTGTTTCTAATCCTTATTCGACCGCCCTTGCCATCGATCTAATTGCGAAGTGATAAGCAAAAACAATCCTATTAACAAGCACCCTCCGTAAGCTGACCAAAGTTGTGCCAAAGGAATCGCTCCACATCATCTGTATTAAAGGAAGGTGAACTCAGTATCATAAATCATGCAATCAAGAAGAGTTGAACTGTCACTTTCCAGTATCTTAAATAATACCTCAATTAGATTGAATGAAAGAGAATACTTCAGCCGCTTCATCTAGTAATACGCAGGCGTTGGGATCTTTGAGTGGGGTTTTGATATGATTTTTTATACATTTGTCAATTTAATGAAAGACAGTAGTTTCTTGTTCATTATCTTTATTATTAATGGCCGAAGAGAGTCAAGAGCACCTCTGCGGCAACAGAAGTCCCAATAACTCCAGCAACATTAGGTCCCATAGCATGCATCAGGAGGAAGTTGGAAGGATTTTCTCGTTGACCAACCCAACCATCTCGCTTGGAGAACTAGAAGGTATTGTTGTATTCTTTCAATTTTCTCCAGAGCGTCGTTCGGCTAATTCCTAGTTTTTTTGCGGCCTCATTTTTCTTACCTTGCACGCTATTTAAAACACGATTAAGTTCTTCTTGTTCACCAGAACAAAGTTCTGCAGGAGTAAGTCGTTCGAATAATGATAAGAGTAAATCCTCATACCCTGCTTCTTTATAGAGCGCCGCGAATCGTTCGATAATATTTCTTAGCTCTCGGATATTACCAGGCCAATTATAATCTCTAAATACCGAGTGTTGGGAAATCTCCTCAATTTCTTTGCCTGTTAGATCATGACACATTTCCGAAAGGAACTTTTTAACGAGTAAAGGAATATCTGTCTTGCGAACTCGAAGAGGTGGAAGATGAAGCTCTAAGACGTTCAGCCTGTAATACAAATCCTTTCGAAAGTTACCGTTAACAGTCATTTCCCATAGATCTTGGTTTGTGGCGGATATCACCTGGATGTTTACTGAACGAATATGGTCCCCTCCAATACGCAGAACCTCATGTTCTTCTAAGACGCGTAACAGACGGGATTGTAGGGACATGGACAGTTCACCGATTTCGTCTAAAAATACGGTTCCCTCATGGGCCAGTTCAAATAATCCAGGTTTTCCACCCTTTTTAGCTCCAGTGAAAGCACCTTCTTCGTACCCAAAGAGCTCACTTTCCAGCAAGTTATCAGGGATGGCCGCACAGTTTATAGCGACAAAAGGATGGCGAAAACGCAGACCGGCATTATGAATACCTTGGGCGAAAAGTTCCTTCCCAGTCCCGGACTCTCCCGTGATTAAAACTGAAGAAGGGTTTTTAGCATAGAGAAAAGCTTCTCGTTTAGCCTTTTGAATCTGGTCACTGGTGCCGATAATATCTTTGATAAATGTTTTGGCCACAAAACCTTTTTTATATAAACTTTTACGAATGTTTTCCTCTGCTTCTTGTATGATTCCAATATTTTGGAAAGTTGCCACAGCTCCCATTACTTTAGCATTGACCAAAATAGGTATACGGTTGATAACAATTTGACTATTCCCGATAGACTCAATCTGGTTGAGCTCGGGTATGCGACTCTGAATAACTTTAGTAAGCTTGGCAGTGGGGAAAATCTTAGTAATAGATTGACCTAGGACTTTATGTTGAGTGGTACCAATGATTTTTTCGGCACTTGAGTTAATGACCGTAATTAGTCCGTTCCTGTCAACGGCTATGATACCTTCATAAGAGAAGGCTAAAATTGCCCGTAGTTCCTCCGCTTTTCTAGCCTCAAGTTTCTTAGAAAAAGCTATTTGGACAGCTGTATCCAAGGCCCGAGTCACGCCGTCTGACGAGTAAATAAAGATTCCCTTGATTTCTCGCTGGCCGATGACTTCCTGAAGAAAGCTTCCCCCAATGACTACTTTCACACCTTCCTTTTGCAGTTGGTTTAAAGTCTCTTCAATATCACTAAGATGTTGATATGTAAATTGTTTAATCGTAATATTCAGCAAGTCAGATAGGTTTTCTAGGTGGGGAATTTTGCTTTCATACGTAATAAGTCCGACGGTATCTGAGTATTGCTTGGCTTCCTTCAGGGCAGCTAGAATGTCGAAACCAGTTACTTTAATCTCAACTAAGGGGTTGGATATGTTGCTGGAGAGAAGTTTGGCGGTTCCTCCTGCAGAAAGGTAAACATCAACTTCCCCATTTTCCTCCATACTCTTTGCCTTTTCAAGGACATCTTTTAACATGCAGTCAATCACTAATATACGGACCGGATGAGGAGCTTCATATTGAAGTCGATTGATTAACGAAGTCAAAGCGTGATAGCTAAATACTGCAATAGTAGGCTCATTGTTAGATCCTTCTTGCATAACAAAGCTCCCCCCTTAGATGGCATCACAAATACATTAGCTTTGATTACTGAGTAGGGAATAAAGGAACTAAGTTAATAATTCTGCAATTATATCAAACGAATCCCTGACGAATTTGGGACAATGTGTGCTGAAAAGTTGCTTTTCTTTAACAATTACCAGATCTTCCGGAATACTAAGATCATAACCTAGCAACTCTGTACACTTTACAGAGCTATTAATAGCCTTAAATCTGCTGGTAAACTCTTGAATGAGTGCATAGGTTCTATCTCTTGCTGCATTATCATCTACTTCGACTTTTCCATGTTTTAAACCAATCAGCATAAAGGCCCCGGTTACCGCACCGCAAGTTTCACTGATATATCCCATACCACCTCCGAACCCTCCAGCAATTCTTTTTGCCATGTCAGATTCTAATCCTAAGTCTTCACAGTAGGTAGAAAATACAGCTTGAGCACAGCTAAATCCGGATAAAAAGCACTGGTTCGCAGCATCCGATTTATTCATTATCTTGCCCCTTTCAAATTTTGAGTTACAACAATTTCCAAAGTGCTTGAACCTTCTGGCACAGTATTTTCTCTGGAGAATACTGTGTTAAGTCGTTCGTACAATCAAAATGTTTATTCATAATCCTCTTCCTTCTCTAATCCTGCAGTTCTAATTTTCTTTAAGAAGTTGACTAAACCCTTTGCACTAAGAAAAATCCATAATCCCACGATAAGTTGGGTTATTTCTCCTCCTGCTCCAAGTAAGATTTCTGCACCTGAAATGGTTATTCCTCGACCACGCATGGTATAAAAATTTGCGACTAATGAAACTAACCTCGGCAATGAATTACCTAGAAAAAATAGACCAAGCACTGAAAATGCGATTCTTTGAATATCGCTAGCACTGATCCCTGTCCCCTCGTTAAAATGAGTTTCTCCCTTTACAATAATTACAGATAACTTATTCGATAGAAGCCATAGTAACATTCCAAAGAAAATATACATTAATGGATAACTGATATTCAATAAATTCTCTTTAGCCATTTGATTAGAGGTTGCCAAAGAAAAAGAAAGTACACTTGTCGATACGTTAATCCCTTGAATAATCATGTAAATACCAAGAAGCTTGCAACCCAGACTTGCAACCTCACGGTTACTCATTTTTCTTTCCCCCTTTATCCAATCGTGAGACTCCCAATTCTTCGAGTGGGAGTGGTACCTTATCTTATTTCTATTCTACAATTCAGGGCAATTACCTTTTTTCGCTACAATGGATAGACAATTTACTTATTTAAGTTTTAGACTTCTGTCTCTTCCAGTAGATAGTAATTCCGATAATACAGATAACTAATCCCGAGACAAGAATCAGAATGCTGCCAATAATAATATTATGCAAAAAGTGCTCGCCACTCCGTTAAGACTGGCGAGCACTTTCTTTACTTTAATCTAAATTATGAAGTGTTTAAAAACCTTTACTTCGCCGTGACCGTAACTATTTCTTTTTCAACCTCTTTTAACGTTTGCATGACGATTTTTAGCTTCTTCCGAATTCCTTTAAGACTTTCTATGAGGCTATAAACGACAGGTATAACTACGAGCGTTAGAACCGTTGAGGACAATAATCCCCCAATTACGGCTATAGCCATCGGGGCTTGAATCTCAGTTCCTTCTCCGAGTCCCACGGCTAAAGGCATGAGACCAAGAATCGTGGTCAACGCTGTCATGAGAATCGGACGGAGTCTTGTCGTTCCTGCTTGAATAAGAGCTGCACGAACAGGCAAGTTTTGTTTGATAAGTTTATTGACATAGTCAATAAACACAATCGCATTATTGACGACAATCCCCACAAGAATAATTATTCCCATAAAGGCTGTGATGCTAAAGGATTTCCCTGTTAAGATTAGCCCTCCGGTTACCCCTATCATCGCTAGCGGTAAGGTAACCAAGATAATCAAAGGATGAATTAGCGACCCGAACTGGCTTGCCATAATCATATAGACAAACACAACTGAAAGGATCAACGCCAGCGTTAAACTGCTAAACGCATCCTCCATCATTTCGGTCCCGCCTACTAATTTTACAGAATACATATTTTCGTTGATCTTTAAGTCTTGAACCATGGTATCTAATTCAGTTTGAATTTTACTACTGATGGTCCCCATATCTGCATTTTCAAAATTAGCATAAACGGTTACGGCGTCCTGTTGATTATCCCTGGCGATTGTCGCAGGGCTTTGGGCTTCAACCACCGTTCCAAGCTCTTTAAGAGCGACCTTTGTTCCTAAAGGACTGGTCATTTCCAGGTTTTCGATCGCTTTCTTCGAGTTATTAATTCCCTGTATTTTTAGGCGAACGTCCTTTTCAACTCCGCTAGTACTCAATTTTGTTGCAACTTGGCCTTGAATAGACTGATTAACAAACATCGCAACTTGATGCGTGGTTAAACCATTTTTCATGGCCTTTTCCTTATCAACGATAAACTGATATTCCTCTTTGCCAGCTTCCATACTATCTGAGACCGTTGTAACCTCTTTAATGTTTTTCAGTCGGGTACTTAATTCCTGAACATATTCCTTTACTTTAGTCACATTAGGTCCTACCACCAAGATTTCTGCGGCAGAGGCTTGTCCACTCATTGCTTCCATAGAGTTACTTAGATTAAATCCTAAGTGAATTTCTTTTGAGATAGTACTATTCAGTTTATCCTTTAAGTCATTCATGACCTTATCTGTCGTTCTAGTCCTTGAGTCGCTATCGATAAGGGTGATTATTAAAGGAAGCCGTTTCTGTTCCTCCAGCATTCATGAGGGGGTTAGCGTTGCCTACCACAGCAGTCACAACATCTACTTCTTCTACATTCATAGCAACCTTTTCAATGTCCTCAACGACCTTCAGGGTACTTGTAAGGTTTGATCCTTGTGGAAGGCTAACACTAATCGTAAATATGCCTTCGTCCTGCGCCGGAATGAATTCAGTCCCAATTCTCGGGATTAAGGAGACCGATCCGGCAAAGATAGCAACTGCCAGAACTACGGTAACCAAACGATGGTCTAGTCCCCAAGTGAGTATATTTTTGTAAAGTTGATTTTCTTTAGTTCTTTTCAATTTTTGTTCCTTAATGAGCATTCCTGCTAAAGAAGGAATCACGGTTAAAGCGACAACCAGAGAGGCAAGCAAGGAAAATGTGACCGTTAAAGCTAACTCTTTAAACAAATCCCCGACTAATCCCCCGATAAAGACAACGGGAAGGAACACTGCAATCGTCGTTAGGGTCGATGAAGTTATCGCCCCTGCAACCTCAACTGTGCCATCAATTGCTGCAGCAATTCGGGTTTTATTTAAAGAGATATGACGGTAAATATTTTCGATGACGACAATGGCGTTATCAACGAGCATTCCTACTCCTAAAGCCAATCCTCCCAGTGACATGATATTAAGGGTAAGCCCAGAAAAATACATCATCACAAAGGTGGCAATCACGGAAATGGGAATTCCGATGGCTACGATAATTGTTGAACCGACTGACCGTAAAAAGACTAAAATTACTGCGATGGCAAATAATCCGCCAAAGAGTAAGGAAGAGGACACGTTTCCTACAGACTTTCTAATAATTTCTCCTTGGTCAGAGGAGACCGTAAATTCCATAGTTTTATAATCTTGTTTGAAGCTGTCGATGACTACTCCAACTTCTTTAGTAACCTCAACAGTATTGGCCGTTCCCTCTTTCTGGATACTGACCATCAAACTTTCTTTACCATTGGTGTGAGCAATCGAGTTCATATCTTTCTTAACCATCTCGACCTTAGCGACATCTGCTAACGTAACGATTTTCACGGCGGTCCTATCGGGAATCATGCTAAGCGGTAACTGCCGCAGGATATCGATGGAATCCACTTTACCGATCACTCGTAGATTTAACTCTTTATTATCCTGAGTAAGAACTCCACCAGGATAGGTCAAGTTATTTGCCTGAATCAGTTGCGTTATTTTTTCTTGAGTTAAATTATTTTGGTTCAATTTATCTTGGTTTAAGTGGACTAAAACCTCTTCGTTAAAGCCACCTGCAACAGATACACTGGCAACCCCTTCAATATTTTGAAGCTGGGGTACTAATTCATTATTAACAAGCGCCTGAATTTCCTCAATACTTTGACCGTTAGCAATCGCAAACTGCATAACCGGAAGCATGGTCGGATCAAACTTAACGATCATTGGTGATTCAATACCATCGGTTAGGTTCAGTTGATTAAGCTTTGAGGTAATGTCCTCTCTCGCTTCGGATACATCCATCCCCCAGTCAAATTGCGCGATGACTAATGAGGTATTTGCGCTACTTCTGGACTGGAGAGATTCTAAACCCTGTGCGGTACTTACCATTTCTTCCACAGGTTTTGTAACCATTTCTTTCACTTCTTGAGGGCCCGCTCCAGGGTAATTCGTGATCACCGCTAACACAGGAGGATTAATATTCGGCATTAAATCCAATTTAAGATTTGAAAGGGAAACGACCCCAAGAATAATGACCAAAAGCATCATCATGATGGTCGTGATCGGATTGCGTATTGAAAATTTTGGTAAACTCATAGGTCTATTCCTCCTTCGCAATGAGTACAATCCTGGCTAATTTTTCAGTAATGGCGACTAATAGTTTCATTTCTTCTTGTTCGAGCTTGGAGAAATAATGTTTAAACATTTGTTTTCGTTTAGCCTCTGATAGATTAAAGACCTGGCGTCCCTGAGTGGATAAGCTAATATTGACCGTTCGGCGATCCTTTTCATCCCGTTCTCTAATAATTAAATCATTTTTAGATAACCGATCCATCATGGCCGTGATAGCCGCAGGGTTAACCTTATGCTCACTAGCAAGCTCTGATACCGTACAACTTCCTCGTTGGGAAAGTATTCTTAAAACAAAGAATTGATCAATGGTTAAGCTCTTTTCTAGGTGACCAGATAACTCGGGGGCTAATTTACTCATGGCTAGATAACATGCTTCTTCCAACCGACCAATGTAATGATCGATAACATTCTCTTCATCTGTTTCTTCTATTTGTTGTGAATGTGTTACTCCCGCCATTTAACCACCTCATTAGTAATTACTATTTAGAGATCTTTAATGTATTTAAATATACACTACTTGAAATAGTTTTTCATTGGTAAGTAATTCATTGTCTAGTAAATTTGTCCGATAGCTATTTCGTAAACAATCCCTAGCGGACAGATCGAACGGACAGTTTGACGCTTGATCTTACTTCGTGACGATCATGTCTTGCACATATCAAATACATTTAAAGTATATTGCTATTTCCTAGATGTTTATATATAATATCTAGGAAATAGCAAACTAAATAAGGATGTGTTTACTTATTGGATATTTCAGAACTATTCTGGACCGCATCATTTGAAGACCTCAAATGTGGATACGTTCAAGAGAAGGACCATTATGTATGTCTGCTTTGTGGGGAAAAAATCGAGCAAGGGATTGTCTATCCTGAGGATGGGGTTCTCTATGAAGCGAGCAGATATATGCGCCTCCATATTGAGAAAGTCCACCTTTCCGTGTTTGACTACTTAGCTCAGCTGGATAAAAAGGTTACGGGACTTACAGAGCATCAAACCAGCCTTATCCGACTTTTTTACCAGGGAAAAACTGATAAAGAAGTGCAAAAAGCAATGGACATTGGCAGTCCCTCGACGATTCGCAATCATCGTTTTGCTTTAAAAGAGAGAGAACGTCAGTCGAAGGTTTATTTAGTTATGATGGAGCTCCTCAAAGATAAGAACAAACACGAACCAATCTTATTGGTGCCTCCTGAAACAGCAAAAATGGTCGATGATCGTTATAAGATCACCCAACAAGTTAGCGATAAATTAATAAAGACCCTCTTTCCAGAAGGCCCGGAAGGCCCCTTAAAGACCTTCTCTATCAAAGAAAAAAATAAATTAGTTGTCTTGCAAGAAATTGTAAAGCGCTTTCAAAATGGGCGGATCTATACCGAAAAAGAAATTAGTCAGATTTTGAAAACAATTTATCATGATTTCGCGACCCTCAGAAGGTATTTAATCGAATATGGCTTTCTTGATCGAACACCTGATGGAAGTCAATACTGGCTAAGAAATGGTTCCCAGAACAAGGAGGAAACAACGATGGATCGCAAACAAGAATTAAAGCAACAGTACAAAGAGACGAAAATTGAGGCCGGAGTCTACCAAATCAAGAACACTATAAACGATAAGATATTTATCGAAAGCACCCCAAACCTAAAGACCATCAACGGAAAGCGATTTACGCTAGATATGGGAACGTATCAGAACAAACTTCTCCAAAATGAGTGGACGGAATTTGGATCAGAGGCCTTTGTTTTTGAGGTGTTAGAAATCTTAGAAATACCTGAGGAAGGCTATTTTGATACCAAAGATGCCTTGAAAAAACTTAAAGCACAGTGGTTGAATGAACTTCAACCTTACGGAGAACGTGGCTATAATAACCCTTATCCGGCCAAATAGATGCTTTAGTCATCATTCACAATTGTTTTATCAAATATCTTCACGAGCTCTTCACTATAAGACTCTAAGTCGACTTTAGCGGTGATGTTAGGGTTAGCCAATAACATATACTCCCCGATAGCTCCAGTGATAGCGCTGGCCATGACATCAACGTTGAACTGTCGAAATTCACCTTTGTTTTGACCATCGTGTAGTATCTGTTTCAGTTCTAGCATTACCGGTTCCTCTTCGTCATCACTCAACTTATAGTAAGGAATGTTTTCGGGGGTCCGAGCATTAAATACAATCTCTAAAAGGGCGGCATTGTGCTTAGCATGAGTACCTTGGTAGGCGAGGCTGGCTGAAATGTAGGCATGAAGCTTCTCGCGGACGGTATTCTCGGCTTTTGTTCTTGCTAATACATACGATGTGGAGCTTGCTAAGAGTGCCATAAGCGTATGATCCATTAAATCATTCTTGTCTTTAAAATGATAAGAAATTAAAGCGGTACTGATACCAGCTCTTTTTGCAATCTGGGCAAGACTTGCATTTACGTAGCCAATTTCATCCAGTGTGGTAATTGCTGCATCGACGATCTGGGTACGCCTTGCCTCAGCGATGAAGGATTGCTTTTCTTCTGCCTTGTTATTACTCATTATTTCTTCTCCTTAGGTGTTTTTTTGGATTTATCAAGGCTGCTCAGCAGTGCTAAAAATCCAATGACTAGCAAAACCACGATGTTGGCAATATTAAAGGGACTAAGACTAATCTGGTCAAAAAACGTACCATCTGCTAGATGTCCTGCATTATCGCCGATCCAACGGACCGCATACCTAATGAAAATATTACCATTAAGATTGGTTGTAGCCAATTATACCAATGAAAGCTTGGTTGGATATAGATATCTTTGTAGAAAAACCAAGTTACCCATAGTACAATACCACCGGAGATTACACAGACAAGCGACAATAGACTTATTACCCAACTTGGAGCATCCTGGCATAACTGTTCCAATTTATTCTGTTTATTTATGGCAATTCCTCCAATCCTTTTTTCGGATATGCATTACATGTTTTTCGTGCAGCGATAATCAGCAACATAATTGCACCGGAGGCAAAGATTACATTGCCGATTAGGTGAATGCTCTCAGTTCGCCCGAGTAGTCTTGTCAGGATGAAGCCGCCCCAGGCATAGGTCAGTAGCGCACCGCCGGCCAGTGCCAGCCGATGGGTTGCACCCCAACCCTGACGCCGTGACCATTGTCTGACCAAGGCAGTCATCAGTGTGAGCAGCAAGAGTTTAAAAGCAACGCCCATCCAGCTTTCGTTGGCACCGAAGAAGAGGCCAGAGATAACAAATGACAGCGTGCCGACAAGCCACGGTTTAGGTGTCTGCCGGTCGATCTCCAGGCGAGGTTGCTTCCCGACTGCGAACGCGATGCCGATCAGTGCCACCGCCACAACAGCCGCACCTATCAGTTGCGGCGTCGAGGCCAGAAATTGTTCCTCTTTCCGTATGTCAAGGAACATCAAGACGGAACCGAGGAGATACAGGACGCCAGTGACTAGTAAGCCAACCATCCCCAACCACGGGGTCGTTCTCCGAGCTGGTACGAGTGTTTCGACAATGGCGATTGGCACACCAATGCTCCAAACTGAGTGCCCTACAATGAAAGCCAGAGCATTATAAGCACTAAGGCCTAGTGCCGAGATGGGTGCAGCACTCTGGAATTCAAGACCTTCGAAGGAGGGGTTGAAGAGAGACTGGTCAATCAGGCCTGCTTCGAGCAAACCGTAGGCCAGACCAAGGACGATTATGGTCGTCCAGCCATGCCCAGTTCGGCGCGTCACCTCGCGGATGAGGAGTGCACCACCTCCGTACATCGGTGCAAGGAAGGGCAAGGCCCAGATACCTGTTATTGAAATGTTGCCAAGCAGATACTCTCCAACCAGCGGGGTAAGAAAGAATAGCCCTATTGCGGGTGTAATCCGTAGTCAGAAGTTTTGGCGTTGCGCACTTTCATTTTTCACTTATCTTTCTTCCATTCGTTTTGTAACGATATGAATGGGCATTAAAGTTTTGGGTGTGCAGACGTCACTTAAAGGCTAAGCTCCATATACCGCCCTAAGTATTGATCACTCAAACTAATTATTGATCTTTAAAACTAAATATTGATTACTCAAACTATTTATTGATCGTTTGATCAAATATTAACATTAACGATCAACTTTGTCAAATGTCGCTTGGTTCATCTCCCTCCTCTTGCTCTCACTAGCGTGAACAAGGTGTTGAAACACTGCATCTGTCCCCTTGATGACACTTCCGCGTAACGGCATGGGGTAAATACGCAAAAAAGAATGGATCTTTCTCAAAGGCTTGACTAGATCATGCCTTTGAGAAGACCCATTCTTTTTTGGTTCAATCTAATACCCCATGCAGTATATAAAACGCCATAATTGCCTCCGAAGTTTTTAACGCCATAGTAATCTGCCACTACTGATGGGAAGAGACTGAGTAATGAACCATAACCTATTCCTGCCAAAGCGGTTCCTATGGATATCGCTAACGGTGTAGAATAGCTTGCAAATAAATTGCTAAAAAATAACAACAAAAAGCCGCATATTTAAAAAATGCGGCTTCCTAACCTCTAAATGACGCTTATTTTTTTAGCTCTGATAATAATTTCCACACACTATAACCAAAAAGAGCAAGAGAAAGTAACAAACTGATCTGTATTGAGCTCCATGTAGAAGTTCCGATATATACCTCAATGATTTTTCCGACGGCACCAACAAGTAATCCGACAATAATGATAATCCATAATTTGGTTGAGACATTTCTATCCTTGCGTCGGGTAAAGAAATAAATATAAAAAATTACACAAGCGAGTAACAGGCCTCTTGTAACCATAAGAAGTGTTTCCATTTTAATTTCTTCCTCATTTACGATAAAATTCAGCAACAACGCCGTACTAAGTATATCAAAACATATATTATCTATCAACCCACATTCCGCTGACATTCCGAGGGAAATAAATAGTTAATTTATTCCATTAAATCCTTAGGTTCCATACCCATTATCTTCAATAGCGTCATGCCCCTGAGTGTACTTGAGCTATCATCAAGATAACAAGTATATTCTTCATGTCCCATTTTAATAAAGTACATTCCCTCTAAAGCATACTGTAAGAAAGCAAAGGTAGGAGAATCCTGAAGCTTTGCCCCGTTATAGCCAATTTTGGGGAGTTCACCCGTCCATTCTTTGCGTCCTTTTCTCAATTTATATTGAATGAGCGCCCGTATTAACAAGG
>NZ_JUEE01000251.1:0-15131 GCF_000802135.1 Desulfosporosinus sp. BICA1-9 | reverse complement strand
AATCGATCGGGTAACACATGAATAAGAAATCGTCTGCTAAATTCATCGGCTGTTAAAACCATATTTTTTTGCTTGTTGTTATCTTTGTAGTCACGCCATCTGAATGTAACAAGATCATCCTCGATTTTTAGTATACGATCGTTAGAAAGAGCAACGCGATGCGTATAGCGTCCGAGATATTCAACAACACAGCCAGCGTTCTTGAAGGGTGGCTTACAATAGACAATCCATTCTTTTTGATAAAGCGATGATAATAAATCATTGAACTTACAATTATCTTGCAGATAAGAAATTGAACCATGAAATTCAAGATCAGCCTGTTTAAGATAATATAAAAACTTGCCTCTAAATTTTCTTGATAGTACTTTTACTGGGATAAAAAACTTTTTTCTTGAGTTAAGTCCGCCTCCTGGTACAATGCCATGAATATGGGGAGTATTCCGATATCGGAATACCCCGCATTATCCCGATAAATTTTTTATTCCGATTTTTATAAGAACATGTTCAATATCATAGAAATCCTGAGAAATGCTTTTATAAAAATCGGAATAATTGTGCTTGAGTTTTTGTCGCATTTTCATCTGATATCACAAATAATTATGCTGCAGGACAATTCCTGACTAATTATTATGAGGTGATTTCATGAAGAAAATCGAACTAACACTACTTGTAAATGATATCCTAAAAGAAATGGAAATCCTACAATTGCACCGGCGAACCATAACCTACTATAAATCCGGACTGTCATCTATCTGTGAATTCTTTGAGAATCATAAGAAGTATTCCTTTACTGAGAATATGTTAGATGTTTTTCTTGAAGATATGAATGAAAAACTGTTGCGGAATGAATTGTCTTTATTCCAGTTTAAGCGTTTGGAGCGTGCCTCCAAAGTTCTGGCGCGTTATACCAATATAGGAAAACTAACTTGGGATACTCTGCCAAAAGGTTCTAGTATTGAGGTAAATGGATATTTTTCTGACATTTCATCCAGTTATGAAGTGTTTCTTGGCAGGCACCGGATAAGCGGAATTCGCTATATTCGGGCTAATGTCAGACACTTCCTTAAGTTTTTGGAAGAAATCGGTCACAAGGATTTCACGGGAATGTCATTACAGATAATTAGGGATTTTCTGATAGCTACCCAACCTACCCACAGGGGAAGCATGCCCAACGTTATTGATTCTGTTAAGAAATTTGTACGCTTCCTTAATGTAGAAGGACTAACGGCACTTACTCCGGAAATGATACTATTTAAAGTAGCAACACCCCGAAAAAAGGTTCTTCCATGCTTTAGTCAGGAAGAAGTTAAGGCTATGCTGGAACAGATTAATACGTATACGCCACAAGGAAAAAGAGACTATGCTATTATCTATCTGGCATCGCGGACAGGACTTCGGTGTTCAGATATCCTGGGCCTGAAGTTGACAGACATTGACTGGAAACATAATGAAATGCATATCATCCAAAAGAAAACTGGAGAAGCGCTGTCCCTCCCATTCGGCTCTGATACATCTGCTTTGGTTATTCCTCTACAGTTATGTTTCCTCTTGAGCATGAGATGGTGGATTTTACAGAGCCTAAGGATCAAATAATAGCTGCCGGTATAGCCTAGATAAAGTTTCAAATGGAGATAAATCCTGTATGCTCCATAGTCCGGGTTGTCTGCACGAATTTGAAGGATCTTAGCCAAAAGTTCTTCGTATTTGTAAGGCTTGGACTGCCTTTTTAACCACTTATAATATCCGGCTTCACTAACCTGTAAGACCTTACACATAGTTTTTATGCTGTGCTTGGTTTTCTCTTTAGTTTTTTGAAGCCATATCCAATGAAAAAGTTCTCGTGCAGCTATTTCTTTTGGCTCTCTGCGAAAAAACCTAAGGCCCTTTTTAGAATATCATTGGCTACTTCAAGGTCTTTGATCTTCTTTTCCATTGCTTTGATTTCTGCCGTTTTTGGATCAACACGTTTATGTCCGCTGCCAACAAAAGCTATTTCTCCATACCGTTTTGATCGATTTATCCAAGAGTATAGCGTTGTTACTGGAATCCCCAGCTTCTCTGAGGCAGCTGTCGGCCCTAATTCATAGGACAACTTGATGGCCTCTTGTTTGAAGTCTTTGTCATATTCTCGCATCTGGATTACCTTCTTTCGTTTTTCCTATTCTTTCCAGAATTACGAGTTTTCTGACTTAACTAAAATGATACTACTCCATATATTTATTCCACAATTCCCGGAAGTTTGTCTGTAGCCATTGCCTTTTATGGAAAGAGTTGCCCCTTGCAGAAAAAAATAAGCCCTGTGAGGGTACTGCTTCCGTATTGCTGCATCATATTTTTTCAAAAGTTGAATCATGGAATCGTGCAGCACTACATAATACTGGGCATGCCCTTTGGAATAATGGATGTCCAAAATCCCCTGGCACAAGTCGACATCCTCAACCCTCAGCATTCTTGCCTCATTGGTTCGTATTCCACTACTGTAAAGAAGACGGAAGAATACAGGAACGGTTATCTTCCTGGAACGCTGTTCGGAAGTGCGCGATACGGAAGGCAGACTGTCACAAGCACGGAAAAAATTTTCCAGTTCAGCCTCTGTAAAAGAATGAGGAATATACGTGAGTCGCTCTTTCCTTGGAATGTCAGCCACCATAACGTCTGTTTTTCCGCGCTTTCTCAAATATTGTATAAAACTGGCAACAACATAGGTTCTTGATCTGCATGAATTGTTGGTTTCCGTGTCGCGTTTATGGCACCATCCATCCACCATTCCCTGAGACAGAAGAGCAACTTCCTGATACTGTTTCTTGCAGTACCGATCAAACAGGAGGAAGTTTGGATCATAAGAAGCTTCATTCCAATGTCCGGATGCTTTCTGGTAGGAAACATATGCCTGCATGAGCGGTGCAAGAAAAGAAGTGAACTTATTCATGAGAGAACACCTCCTCTGACACAGGAAAATGCTCTATGTTGATAGAGCATTCTTTCAGATGCAGAAAATCTGCACTTAGATATGCCTCAAGGGATCTGGCGAAGTGTGACCAAGTACCCTGCTGATGACAGGCTGAGGGACTCCGTTTCCCAAAAGGGCTGTAGCAAGGTGATGGCGGAAGATATGGAATCCTTTCCGTTCGCCTTTGGACTGCCGGAGGCCAGCAGCTTTCATGATCCGGACTGCCACGTTGCCAATGCTTCTGCTATTCAATCGATCGTATGGTTTATTCTGTGTAACAAATAGATATCTGCTTTCTGTGCGGGGACGTTCAGAAGTCAGATAGTCATAAATGGCATTACCGACAACTGCTGTTAAAGGAAGTTCAAGAGGAAACTCCGTTTTCTGCTGTCTGATAGAGATTAAATCCCTGTCCCAGTCAATGGAGTCAAGGGTCATTCCTGCAATATCGCAGCCACGCAGTCCTGTGTAAAGTGCAAGCATCCCGATAGCTTTATCACAGAGCGTAAGGAGATTTTCACCATTAGCTAGTGCTTCCTTAAACTTCTGGATTTCCTCTGATGTTAGATACTGTATATTTTTTCTAGTTTCCCTTAAGGCAGGAAGAAAAGCCAAAATACGATGACAAGCTTCTGGATAATAGGGGATGCACGCCTTCAATACTGCAGCAACATTTTTCTTGTAAGAACAACTCCTTAACAGTGTTTCATCCGAAGACATGAATATGGAAAGCACATCTTCTTCTGTAATTTTAACCAGGCTATCTATTCCTTTTTGCTGGAGGGATAAGAAAAATGTGGATGTATTATGAGATTCTGTATAAATGGTGGTAACCTTCTTGCCACGTTTCTTTTCTGCTTCACAGTAATAGTCAATGACTGATTTGAACTCTGGTGACAACAACGGATAAGCACCTCTTTTGAAAAGCTCATGTCTGCGTCTACCATCTGGGAATCTGCTATGGACATCAAACTTTTCAATGGCTCCTATGATAGTCCGCTTTTCACGGAGATAATCAGGGGATTGTGATGTTTTGGTGTATTCCAGATAGACATCTCTATAGCATGACCATTCCTTTGAATCCACAGCTGACAGGATTTTTCAATCTCTCTTTTGAATCTGTCAACGTATAGTTTTGAGTAACCGCTGGTTTTCATGTGGGAAATGAGCTTAGGATAATTATCCCCGAGGTTTTGTACATTCATTTGTATGCCCTCCTGTTCATTTGATAAGAGGAGCATACGGCAAAGGAATAAAATCCAAACCTTTTTTCATCAAAGCCCTTAAATATTAGGCGTATTTGAAAAAGGTTTGGATTTTATTTAGGTTTGGATAACTAGAAATCATATATTGCGAGCCATGGTTCGAGATCGCCAATCGAGCTTCTTGCCTCGCTTTAAGCCTCTGCAATCCGTTGGATTGCTTCAATGTGGCGCGCTTTTCCAGTTTCCTCATCAATATCTATGACCACGGCATTGATCTGAATAGGACCACTGGCTAACTCGAACTTTGCGGGTAGTTGGGTTAAGAAGCGATTAATAATAATCTCCTTTTTTACGCCCAAGACAGAATCCCTTGGCCCGGTCATCCCAACATCCGTAATATAGGCGGTTCCTTGATGAAGCAGACGAGCATCCGCAGTTTGAATATGGGTATGGGTTCCCACAACAGCACTGACCTTGCCATCCAAAAACCAACCTAAGGCCATTTTCTCCGAAGTAGCCTCAGCATGAAAATCAAGGATGATAATGGGCGTCTCTTGCCTCATCTGATTAACCCAACGTATCGCCCCACTAAAGGGATCGTCAAGCGATGGTAAAAAGATGCGCCCTGAAAGATTAAGGACACCAATTTTCTTACCAAAGGCTCTCAGGAATCCATGCCCTTGTCCCGGTGCCCCAACTGGATAATTCGCTGGGCGAATAATTCTATGTTCACGATCAATGAAGTTCATGATATCTCGATTATCCCAAACATGATTGCCCATCGTCAAAAATTCGATTCCATAGCCATATAGCTCCTCGGCAATATCTTTGGTTAACCCTTTTCCGGCTGCGGCATTTTCGCCATTAGCCATAGTCACATCAATTTTATATTCCACCTGAATTGGTTTTAAAAAACGTTTAACCGCTTCCCTTCCAGGCTTGCCTACAATATCCCCAATAAAAAGTATGTGCAACAAACGTACCCCCCTTTTAAATCGAGGTTCGATGTTCGAAGCTCGATGTTCGAAGTTAGCACATCGAATGTCGCACATCTTACCTAAACATTATCCATAGAATGCCATTATGCTTACTATTTCATACAATTTTCAATGACTGGTTCAAGGCTCGAATCTTGAGAATAGAGGTTCGAATTCCGAAATCGAGCATCGATTACGCTAGGACTTGAAGACCAAAACACGCCCTTCTTCTCGCAATGCAACCACGTTTTTACTCATAGTATCGCTTTGGATTGAGTAAAGCATTTTACTGATCATTTCCTCCTGGTAAATCTGTTCCTCTTCGGGCAGATACATTTCATCATACACCAGCTGTTTCTGGTACTTCCGCTTTAGCAGCTCGACAATCAGCCCAACTTCTCGTTGAGTCATACTTTCGACATCTCGAGTTACAGTAATAACACAGACATTTTCTTCGCTTCGGGAGATGATATCAAAAACCCTCATGCTCCGACCTTCAAGTTGATGGAAGAATTCTACAGCAGGTTTTAACATGTCCTGAAGAGTAGAGGCCTCTTGTGATTGAGTAATCATAAACGTGATTTTTAGAGCATGTTGCTCACACCAATAATGTACAGACCCTACTTCAGGGTATCTCAAAAGTATCGAGGTTAGCAATCCCACTCCATCTTGGGCACGTCCTCCGTCATGGGTGCGCCCTCCGTCTTTATATAAACTACTAAACATCTAATTTCAGCCCTCTCTTTTACGCTGTCCTAACATGTATTTATTCGGCATAAGCTTGCAAACTCCTGCTCCAAACCTCTATCAAACATACTGGTCAAATATGGTATAGGGCATTCACCTTATTAAAAAACCAGGCGACCCACTGGATCGCCTGGTTAGGTATCTCACTATTATACTATTTTGCGAAGTCAACGGCTCTGGTCTCTCGAATTACAACCACCTTAATTTGTCCCGGATATTCAAGTTCTTCTTCAATTCGTTTACTAATCTCACGAGCTACTCGCGGAGCGAGCACATCGTCAATCTTATCAGGTTTGACAATAATACGAACTTCTCGTCCAGCTTGAATAGCAAAGCACTTTTCTACCCCTTCAAAACTCTCGGCGATTTCTTCAAGTTTTTGTAGACGTTTAATATAAGTTTCCAGAGTCTCCCTACGTGCTCCAGGGCGAGCGGCTGAGACCGCATCAGCAGCAGCAACAAGTACTGCAACAATGGTCTTGGGTTCTACATCGTTATGATGGGCTTCAATAGCGTGAAGAACATCACCGGATTCCTTATATTTTCTAACCAGATCCACCCCAATTTGCACATGGGTCCCTTCTAGGTCATGATCTACAGCCTTGCCAATATCATGCAGAAGACCTGCCCGCTTTGCAAGTTGAATATCTACACCTAACTCCGCCGCCATCAATCCAGCCAGATGGGACACTTCAGTGGAGTGCTTCAAAACATTCTGTCCATAACTTGTGCGGAATTTTAGTCGCCCAAGCAAACGAATTAATTCAGGATGTAAGCCATGCACACCTGTTTCAAAGGTTGCTTGTTCCCCTTCTTCCCTGATCTTTTGGTCAACTTCTTTCTGAGCCTTTTCAACCATTTCTTCAATTCGTGCTGGGTGAATGCGCCCATCGGCAATGAGTTTTTCCAAAGCAATTCGCGCAACTTCTCGGCGAATTGGGTCAAACCCTGATAAAATTACAGCCTCTGGTGTATCATCAATGATAAGATCAATCCCCGTAAGGGTTTCTAAAGTTCGGATATTTCGTCCCTCACGACCGATAATTCGCCCTTTCATTTCGTCACTGGGCAACGCTACAACGGATACCGTCGTTTCAGCCACATGATCCGCTGCGCACCGCTGTATCGCTAAGGCAATAATATTCTTTGCCCGTTTCTCAGCTTCTTCCTTGGCACGTGTCTCAATCTCTTTAATCATGATTGCCGATTCATAGCGAACGTCTTCCTCAACACGTTTCAAAAGCAATTGTTTAGCTTCTTCTGAGGTCATTCCAGATAAGCGCTCAAGCTCCGCTTGTTCCTTACCAACAATCTGGTTGAGTTCTTCTTTAAGTTGTTCTACTTCGCCGTCTTTGCGGTGCAGATTTTCTTCTTTTCGTTCCAGTGACTCAATTTTACGGTCTAGACTTTCCTCTTTTTGGAGCAAGCGCCGCTCAAGGCGTTGGAGTTCATTGCGCCTCTCCCGAGTTTCCTTTTCAACTTCATTGCGAATATGCATGACTTCTTCTTTAGCAGCAACGACAGACTCTCTCTTCTTGCTTTCAGCAGCTGAATGGGCACTTTCAACAATACGCTTAGCCTCTTCTTCTGCAGATCCAATACCCTTTTCTGCAGTACTTTTGCGGAAAAGCCAACCTGCTAAAACACCCAGACCTAATCCAACTAAAACAGATACTAACCCGGTAATAATTAGTTCAATAATCATACGTCTACACACCTCCTTGTTTGACAAATTTTCTATTTTTTGCATTAAAAAAGCTGGTTTCCAAAACCAGTCACTTTTAAGCATAACCTTAAAACAGGTGTCTTCTCCTGTTTCCTACAAACTATCGCTCGCTAGTCAAAAAAACCTATATTTTAGCTAACTACAACGAAATCTATAAGAAAACCTTTAAAGGTTAAATCTTAACAGAGACAGGTCTCTGCTAAGATTTTAATATCATTTGCAATCAATGTCAAGCTTGTCCTAAACA
This sequence comes from Desulfosporosinus sp. BICA1-9, assembly GCF_000802135.1. Lineage (NCBI taxonomy): Bacteria > Bacillati > Bacillota > Clostridia > Eubacteriales > Desulfitobacteriaceae > Desulfosporosinus > Desulfosporosinus sp. BICA1-9. The sequence continues at coordinate 7,279 of NZ_JUEE01000251.1, read as the reverse complement.
GATACATTCTATACACCAGGGCCTACCGCTCGTCGTCTAGATTATGACTGTCCTCAAGATTATTTAGTGCTTTCCATACTAAATCCGTGGGATAGCCGCGTTGGATGAGCTTACGGGCGATTTTATGCTGTATCCATAATTCTCGTGGAACATACCGCTTGGCTTGTTCTGCCTCGTGCCTTTGTTCCCAACGCTTCCCCTCTTCTCCCCACCATCGCTTGGCAAGGGTTAAACATTGCTGATATTCGTCATCATCAGAATAGGTTGACTCTAACGCTTGCTCAATCAAGCAGGGGTCAAGCCCCCGTATTTTCATGTCTTGTTGAACTCTTCTCTTCGAATAACGTTTAAGCCGACTTTCCGAATACATTAAAGCAAATTCCTGGTCGTTTAGGTAGCCTAGTTTAAGAAGTTTATCCAGCACTCCCGTGACCTCAGAGCTTTCGAAACCCTTTTCCAGAAGACGCGTCTCCAATTCATAATGAGTCATCGACCGACGGGATAAACAATCCACCGCAACGACCATCGCACTCTTAATGGGTTTAGATTTCGTCAAGAGAATCATCTTCCTCAGGCTCAGTGCTCGTCTCTACAACAGCACTCATATTGGCCCGGATCTGTCGTTCAAGTTCGTTTGCCTTATCTGGGTGCTGCTTAAGGTATTCCTTGACATTCTCTCGGCCTTGACCCAGCCGCTCGCCGTTATAGGAGTACCAAGCGCCAGACTTATTGATGATTTCCATCTCCGTCCCGATATCCACAATGCTTCCTTCGCGGGAAATCCCTTCTCCATACATGATATCAAAATCTGCCATCTTAAAGGGTGGGGAGACTTTATTCTTCACGATTTTGACTCGTGTTTTGTTACCGACAATATCCTGACCTTGTTTCAAGGCTTCTTGCCTGCGAATATCCATTCGAATTGTAGCGTAAAATTTAAGGGCTCGTCCACCTGTGGTAGTTTCAGGACTGCCAAACATTACGCCAATTTTTTCTCGTATTTGATTAATAAAAATGACACAAGTATTGCTTTTGCTAATCGAGCCAGTCAACTTTCGTAAGGCCTGAGACATGAGGCGGGCGTGCAAGCCGACATGATTGTCACCCATCTCACCCTCAATCTCAGCGCGAGGAACTAAGGCAGCCACTGAGTCAACCACCACAACATCCACTGCGGCACTGCGTACAAGAGCCTCGCAGATTTCAAGTCCTTGTTCTCCAGTATCCGGTTGCGACACGAGCAAATCATCGATGTTTACTCCTAAGGCTTTAGCATAAACTGGATCTAGTGCATGCTCTGCATCGATAAAAGCAGCCACTCCGCCCAATTTCTGTGCTTCAGCGACGATATGTAGTGCCACCGTGGTTTTACCTGACGACTCAGGACCGAAAATCTCGATGACCCGCCCACGTGGGACCCCTCCCACGCCTAAGGCAAGGTCTATCGCTAAACAACCTGTTGGAATGACGTCAATCGACAGTCCTGCCGAAGATTCCCCAAGTTTCATGATGGAACCCTTACCAAACTGCTTTTCAATCTGAGCTAGGGCAATGTCTAATGCTTTCAGCTTATTTGTTTCCGCCATTCTATAACCTCCTCATCATGGTCCTACCCAAAACATCTGTTCGGTTTCTATTATAGAGGTACCTCATAATGCTTGTCAATTTGTTTATCTACAACCGACAGTAAAACAAATTATCTTACAATTTAATAGATCATGAGGTGATAGTGTTCGTTGATCAGTAGAAAAAAGAGTCTTTCACTTCAGTTCATCCTCTAGAAGTGAAAGACTCTTTGACCTAAATCAATTTACTCATTAGAACTCGGCACTTTCACGAGCTTTGGCCGGCTCAACACTTACCTTACGCCCTTTTATCAAAGTCTGATGCATACAGCTCTGGACCCTGGTGGCATACTTTTCGGGAATCTCGACAAATGTAAATTTATCATAAATATTAATGATCCCAATCGTGTTTCCAGAAATCCCGCTTTGGTCTGCAATCCAGCGGATGATATCCTGGGGGCGAATTTGCTGGATTCGACCGATATTAATAAAAAAGCGTACCATTCCTGCCGAAGCCCCTGTGTTTCCAAAAAGCCGCTCATCTTGCTCTTTAACTTCAGAGCGTTCTTCAACATTCGCGCCCTCGACTGCAAACTTTAAGGCGGCTGCTGCCACATCGATGGAATCGTATTCCTGGAACAATTCCCCGACTATCGCTCGATAATTGCCGAGTCGATTACTCTGGATTAGTTTCAAGAGTTGATTCTTGAGATTTTCAGCTTGTCGCTCACTTATATCGGCCATCGAAGGAAGCTCTTGCCGACGGATTCTCGTCTTAATAAGATTCTCAATGAGGCGAAGTTGACGATACTCCTTCGGGGATATTAAGGTTATTGCTTGACCTTTACGTCCGACCCTTCCAGTCCGTCCGATTCTATGAACATAGGATACTGGATCTTGAGGAATATCAAAGTTAATGACATGAGTCACGTTATTAATATCCAAGCCCCTAGCCGCTACATCCGTAGCCACCAATAATTCAGACTTTCCGTCTCTAAATCGCTTCATGACTCGATCCCGTTGTTGCTGGCTCAAATCCCCATGCAAAGCATCCGCAAAATAGCCTCGGGCTTCAAGTGCCACTACGAGCTCATCCACCCCGCGTTTTGTGCGGCAAAAGACGATTCCCTGACCGATATCTTCCATGTCAATGATTCTACCTAGGGCATCCACTTTAATGCTTTCCCTGGTCTCATAGAAAACCTGATCAATCAGGGGAACGGTTAATTCATCCCGACTGACGGTAACGGAACGCGGGGACTTCATATAAGTTTGGGCTAATTTGCGAATTCCAGGGGGCATCGTTGCTGAAAAAAGTAACACTTGCCTATTTTCAGAAGGAACCTCCTTTAAGAGGCATTCAATGTCATCGATAAAGCCCATATCCAACATCTCGTCCGCTTCATCGAGAACCACCATTTTCACATGTTGTAGACGAAGTGTCCCACGGTTTAAATGGTCTAACAACCGGCCAGGAGTTCCAACAACCACCTGATATCCCATCCTTAAGGCGCGAATCTGACGGTCAATGGGCTGTCCACCATAGATCGGCAACGGTTTGACATGCCGATACTTGCCAAGCTTAGCAATTTCCTCGGCAACCTGAATCGCCAATTCCCGAGTTGGTGTGACAATAAGTGCTTGCACCGCTTGGAATTTAGCATTTACCATTTCTGTAATAGGGATTCCAAAAGCAGCTGTCTTACCAGTTCCTGTCTGAGCCTGCCCGATAAGGTCTATCCCCTCTAGGGCAACTGGGATTGCTTCTTTTTGAATCGGAGAAGGCTCTTCAAACCCCATCTCTGACAAAGCTTGTAAAACCTGTTTGCTTAACTGAATATCTCCAAAACTTTGTAATCGTTCAACCATCACCTATTTGTAAACCCCTTTCGCTATTCAACATCCACTGTCTCACTCCATTAAGGGCTGCATGAACGGTTAACTGACGAACAGACTGCCGTTCTCCGTATAACTGAATTTTTTCTACTTGAACACCCGCAGGTGTCGCTATACTTATAAATACAAGACCTACCGGTTTTTGATCACTGCCTCCATCCGGCCCCGCGATCCCCGTTGTTGAGATGGCGAGATCTGATCCGGTCTTAGCACGAATTCCTTCTGCCATTTCCTTAGCAACCTCTTCACTCACAGCACCAAACGCCTTAAGGGTTTCCTCGCCTACCCCAAGCAACCCTTGTTTAAGAGAATTAGAATAACTCACGACCCCACCCAAATAAAACCGAGAACTTCCCGGTTCCTGAGTGAGCGCAGCACCAAGTAATCCACCAGTACATGACTCAGCCGTTGAAATGGTCAGGTGTCTATCCGTTAATAATTGTCCGACTATCCCGACCATTGTTTCCTGATCTCGGCCAAATACTTTGTTACCTAAACGCTGACGGATTTCTTCCTCTACTCGATCTAACGCTTTAACTGCTTCTCCAGTCGTTTTTTCCGTGCTCCTCGCCACCAAACGAATGTGCATCTCAGCTCGTTTGGCCAGCAATGCCACCGTAACGTTAGGAAGTCTCATCAGTTCGTTGAGTACTTCCTCAATTGCCGATTCTCCGATTCCGAATACTTTTAGGACACGCTCGTTCATTCGTTCGACATGAGGTTCAAGGATCTTCTCTAATTCCGGCCAAACATAATGATCGAACATTGGGTGCAGTTCAAAGGGAGGACCTGGCAATATAATAACGATCTTACCGCTTTTTTCGATGATGGCCCCTGGGGCTGTCCCAATGGGATTGGGCAAAATTTTCGAGTTTACGGGAAAAAAGGCTTGTTTTTCATTACTTTCAGGCATAGGGGCTTTCCGACGACCAAAAAACTGCTTAATTTGTTCTAGACTGGAGGAGTCTAACTCCAACTTCAACTCTAAGACTTTGGCAACTAATTCCTTGGTCAAGTCATCGGCAGTCGGACCTAACCCTCCTGTCGTAATCAGGAGATCAGAACGCCCAAGCGCCTGACGTAAAACTTGTTCTAACCGTTCGGGATTATCACCAACTGTCGTATGATAGTCTACCTCAATGCCCAAAGTCGATAGTTTTCCTGTTAAGTAATGAGCACTCGTATTGAGAGTTTCTCCAAGTAATATCTCAGTCCCCGTTGAGATAATTTCAGCCTTCATATAGTTTATCACTCTCCTATTGTCAACGCAAATAAACACGAAACTTCGTGTTGCAATTCGTATATGTGGATCTTCAAGATACTCCACATTAAATTATTTCTAAATTAAACTAGAAATATCCTTCTTTCCCTTATAAAATATTTATCTAAACTCTAAATCATGATAATTTCTAGCATCAATGTAAAGAAAACTTGGCTGGCACCCACGAAGACACTGTCTTCGCACGTATTAGCCTTCTTGCAGACACTGTCTTCGCATGTATTAGTCATTCTGTCAGCCATGGCGAGGCGACCGGTCGAATGCTATGCCATCCATGGCGCATTCGACACTAGACACGTCCTGTGTCGTCGCCTTAGTTACACTTATGCTTGGAAAGTATATAACGCAAGTTTATACTTTCTGATAGTATAAAAAAACGAAGCCTTTCACTTCAAATTGAGTGAAAGGCTCCACGCTATCGAGTTATTGCCATTAGGGTTTAAGCAACATTAAGCAAATACATCCGCAAATTATCTCCACTTAATGTTTCCTCTTCTCCTAAAATCTCTGTGATTTTAATTAACAAAGGTTTGTTCTTCAAAAGAATTGTCTTCGTTCGCTCTTCGAGTTCTGCTAATATGTCTTTCGTCACAGACTGACGTTGTTCAGCATTCAAACGAGATACGTCCGTAACGCCAAGCGAAGACATTCCAGAAATTAACATTCTTTCCACAAGGTTAAGTGCTTGCTCATAATCACCTGCAGCCCCAGTACTCCTAGTACCTAGGATTTCCTCTTCTGCTAAGGCCCCTGCTAAGGCCACCATGATCTGTTCTTCCAACATCGCTTGAGTATACAGATATAAATCATCCTTCGGATAATGACGAACATATCCTAGGGCATTTCCTCGTGAACGGATGGAAACTTGAGAGACTGAGTTTGGCCGGACCATTTCTGCTAGCAACGCATGCCCACTCTCATGAATAGCCACCCGTCGTAATTCCTCTGCCGTAGGTTTACGATCAAGTTTTTCTCCCAACATCACCTTTTCAACCGCTTCATGTAAATGATGGGCAGTAATTTCACTCACTTCGTCCCGCAGAGCAAGAATGGCAGCTTCGTTGGTAAGACTTTCCAAATGAGCTCCTGAAAATCCAAAGGTTTCATGGGCGATATCTTCTAATATAACCTCTTGAGCCAAAGGTTTATTTTTCGTATGAATTTTCAAGATTGCCACGCGTCCCTCTTTATCAGGAAGATCTACTTTAACTTGCCTGTCAAAACGTCCTGGGCGAAGCAACGCTACATCCAACGCTTCCGGGCGATTCGTAGCGCCCATCACTAAGATGGGCGGACCTTGTTCGGCTTTCAATCCGTCCATTTCAACTAACAGTTGATTAAGGGTTTGGTCATATTCATGATGGGAAACATTACTGCCCCGCTTAGCCCCTAAAATATCCATTTCATCGATAAAAATAATCGCACTCGTTTTCTTTTCTTTCCGCACCATTTCTCGTGCTCTACGAAACAATCCACGGACCCTTTCCGCCCCCACACCAGCATACATTTCTACAAATTCGCTGCCTGAGACCGACAAAAAAGCGGAGTCTGTATATCTTGCCGCTGCTTTGGCAAGCAGTGTTTTTCCCGTACCCGTGGGGCCTGACAACAAGATTCCCTTGAGCGGGCGGATCCCTAAGGCTTTCATCCGGTCAGAGTGAAGTAAAAAGTCTAACGCCTCTTGCAATTCTTTCTTGGCAACACTCTGTCCCCCGATATCCTCAAAATCAATCGCAGTAGTGGCTATAGATACACCATTCCCGTTTTTTAGGATTTGACGTGAAAGGACTAAGGTCCAAACCAGATACGCTGCTACAAGCAGCAATCCAATCGGGAAGACATTATATCCCAAAACCATTAAAAAGGCGAAAACCCCCACTACAAAACCTATTATAATATCAAGTTTCATGTTCTCTCCCCTTCATCGGTAATATCTTACTCTTTTTCTGTTGGCAGAAATTTCTCTTGCCCATCTCGTTCGATTACTTCAATAAGTTGAGCATCTCCCTGATTCATGAGTACGTATATGGCATCATTATCCATCTCTAATTCAAGCTGTACGCCTGCTTGTTCCGCCTGTATCCTTACATTTTGGGCCATTTCCGTGAAATTTCCACGCGCTATACCTTCTTGTATGGCAAACTGAATTTGTCCATATAGTTTTTCGAGAGTTTCATTCTTATGATCTTTAAATCGAATTGGAACATCTTCAGCTAATTTCACTAGAGTTTGACTTGTCTGACGAAGGTTCACCAATTGATCAGTAACCACAACCATCTCTTTCTCGCCACGATTAGTCACCACTTTAGCGGAAATGACGCCTGGAATTTGCTGACTTTGATTCAAGATCAAAACATCAACCCACTTCTTTTGATAGATAAGTTTGCCTCCAAGGAGCAAACCAAATATCAGGAACCCTACAAGGCTAATCAGCAGTATCCGCTGTCTCGTCATCTCTTCTTCCTCCATTATGTCATACTTAATGCTACATCACACAATATATCAACATTATAGCACGTAGTATATCATTCTGAAGCAA
>NZ_JUEE01000250.1:0-46026 GCF_000802135.1 Desulfosporosinus sp. BICA1-9 | reverse complement strand
AAGACTTTTCTCTTGACAGTGGAATTGTCTTATGATAAAGTATTTTGAGTAACCGATTAAAATACAGCGTCCTACCGTTGTCCGGGAGGTGTTCGTGAATGCGTGTTGGCATTATATTAGCGTGTACGGATTGCAAGCACCGTAACTATGCTACGATGAAGAATAAGAAAAATAACCCTGATCGCTTGGAAGCTCAAAAGTTTTGCAAGTTCTGCAAAAGCCATACTCTCCATAAGGAAACCAAGTAATTTTTTTTTGCAATGGTTTAAAGGTACGCCAGGAGGCGTTGTCACTGGTTGATGGCATCGATGTCGTGTTAAGGATGTGAAGTGATGGGCGAGTTGAAGAAATCGGCTAATGCTCAGCGTCAGAAGGAAAAGGCTGCGGAGTATTTCCGCGGGGTTTTGAGCGAGTTGAAAAAGGTTCATTGGCCAAGCCGTATGCAATTGCTCACCTACACAGGAGTTGTGTTCTTAGCGGTGACGATTGTATCCATTCTAATGTGGATTGTGGATAGTGGTCTAAGCGCGGTCTTGACCAAGCTGCTGCCCTAACTGGCGAGTTTCTGCGGCAGAGTCTGAGGAGGTCCCTGGGAAATGGCAAAAGATTGGTTTGTTATTCATACGTACTCTGGCTATGAGAACAAAGTTAAGATGAATCTTGAAAAACGAGTCGAATCCATGAACATGGAAGAAAAGATCTTTCGAGTACTTGTTCCGATGGAAGATGAAATCGAGTTCAAGAACGGAAAGCAGAAAATCACGAAGCGCAAAGTATATCCGGGATATGTACTCGTGGAAATGGAAATGACTGATGATTCATGGTATGTAGTGCGTAATACCCCTGGTGTAACTGGCTTCGTTGGAACTGGTACTAAGCCAATTCCATTGCTGGAAACTGAAGTAATCAAGATTTTGCAACAGATGGGAATGGACGAGATCCATACTCGGATTGAATTTGAGATTAATCAAAGTGTCCAGGTCATCGCGGGTCCCTTTAAGGATTTTGTTGGGGTAGTCCGCGAGATTCTTGCTGACAAAGCGAAATTGCGTGTTGAAGTATCCATGTTTGGGCGAGAGACTCCGGTTGAACTTGAATTCACACAAGTTCAAAAGCTAGATTAATAAGATTATCCTATCAAGGAGGTGTAATGACAATGGCGAAAAAAGTAATTGGGATGGTAAAATTAGCGATAACAGCAGGAAAAGCGACACCGGCACCTCCAGTTGGTCCGGCTCTAGGTCAGCATGGAGTCAATATTATGGGCTTCTGCAAAGAATACAATGAGCGCACAAAGGATCAAGCAGGTTTAATTATTCCGGTTGAGATTACGGTCTATGAGGATCGCTCCTTTACCTTTATTACCAAAACACCACCAGCCGCTGTGCTATTGAAGAAAATGGCTAACATCAATTCAGGCTCGGCTGAACCAAATCGCAAAAAAGTTGCAAGTCTTCCAAAATCAAAAGTACGCGAAATTGCGGACATTAAGATGAAGGATCTGAATGCAGCGAGTATCGAAGCAGCAATGCGCATGGTTGAAGGTACGGCGCGAAGTATGGGTATCGATATCGTTGAAGGATAAAGATAGTTCATGCTTCTAACAGTAGGACTAAATTAATTGTGGGAGGGCTTAGCCCGCATTACCACAAGGAGGTTAAAAGAATGGCTAAAGTTGGAAAAAGGTATCAGGAAGCTATTAAATCGTTTGAACGCGCGACACTCTATGAGCCTACAGAGGCTATAGAAATTGTGAAAGCTAACGCAAAGGCGAAATTTGACGAAACAGTTGAGGTTGCCTTTAAATTAGGCATTGATACCCGTCATGCAGACCAACAAATTCGTGGTGCAATTGTACTCCCGAATGGCACGGGTAAAACCCGTTCAGTTTTGGTATTTGCTAAAGGGGACAAGGCCAAGGAAGCAGAATTAGCTGGTGCAGATTTTGTTGGAGCCGAAGATATGATTGCGAAGATCGAACAAGGTTGGTTTGGCTTCGAAGTCGTTGTTGCAACTCCAGACATGATGGGTATGGTCGGTAAATTGGGACGAGTTCTCGGACCAAAAGGACTTATGCCAAACCCTAAAACTGGAACAGTTACCCCTGATGTAACTCGTGCGATCAAAGAGATTAAAGCTGGTAAGATTGAATACCGCGCAGAAAAGGCAGGTATCATCCATGCTCCGATCGGTAAAGTATCGTTTGGCACGGAACAACTATTTGAGAACTACCGTACATTAGCAGAAACTTTAGTGAAGGCCAAGCCTTCTGCTGCTAAAGGTCAGTTTATTCGAAGTGTTACAGTCACCTCGACAATGGGTCCTGGTGTACGAATTAACCCTCTGAAAGCACTCTAATAGTTTGTAGGTTCTTGACATTGTTTTGCAAGTAGGATATGCTTACCAAGATTTAAATACAGTCCGCTGTAGAAAGCAGGTGCCGTAAGGCTTAATGTCCTGCCGAGGTTGGAAGACTAGCCGATAGATACTTATTTGGCATTCTTAACCTCTGCAACAGCGGAGGTTTTTTGATGAGTTTATCAGAAGGAAGGAGGTACACAGAATGCCTAATTTTGAAGAAAAAGGTCTAGTTGTCTCGGAGATTAAGGAAAAGTTCCAGCAAGCTTCCGGAGTTGTCTTAGCAGATTATCGAGGACTGACCGTAGCCCAAGTAACGCAATTGCGTGCTCAACTGCGCCAAGCAGGAGTAGAGTATCGGGTTATGAAAAATACACTCGTGCGTCGTGCTGCTGATGAACTAGGGGTTGAAGGGCTCGATTCTTATCTTAAAGGGCCAACAGCGCTGGCTTTTAGTGCAGATCCTGTCGCTCCAGCTAAAGTGTTAATGGAATTTGCCAAAGTCAATAAACTGAAGAAATTCCAAATTAAAGCTGGTGTCTTAGAGGGGAAAGTAATTGGGCCTGAGGGTGTTAAAGCTCTAGCCGAACTACCATCCCGCGAAGTGTTGCTCACTATGGTTTTACGCGGAATGCAGGCTCCTCTTGTTGGTATGGTCAATGTTCTCCAAGGGCCGATCCGAAAAATGGGATACGCATTGGAAGAGGTACGCAAACTCAAGGAAGCTCAGTAATTTAATAATTTAAGTAATTTATAAAAAAGCTTCATAATATTAAGGGGGAAATAAAAATGTCTAAAGTAAATGAAATTCTCGAAAGTGTTAAAGGTCTAACTGTCCTCGAATTATCCGAACTCGTAAAGGCATTCGAAGTAGAATTTGGTGTAAGCGCAGCTGCTCCAGTGGCTGTTGCTGGTGTTGCTGCAGCTGCAGTGGCTGAAGAAGTTGAAGAGAAAACCGAATTCGACGTTATGCTCATGAACTGTGGAGCTTCCAAAATTGGAGTTATCAAAGTAGTACGTGAAGCAACTGGCTTAGGTCTCAAAGAAGCTAAAGATCTCGTTGACAATGCTCCAAAGGCAGTCAAAGAGAAAATCTCCAAAGATGAAGCAGAAGCTTTAAAGGCTAAATTAACTGAAGCTGGTGCGACTGTAGAAGTTAAGTAAGTTTAGTAATAGAGAAGGTACTCTCTCTTGGAGGGTGCCTTCTTCTTTGTTTTATTTCAATTAAAATGCTTCAAAATAATATGGTAAATTGAATGAAAAGAAGCTTAGAAATTACTTGACAACATACTCTGATTTTGTTATACTTTATAAATGTTACTATGGATAAATGGAATTTATTACTTAATCCATCCATGGTATGGCAATCAATGCAAGCATTAGATAATAAGGAGACATTATCTTTGAAATTGTCGGAATGATGGTGGAACATCATAAACAGTTAAGCGAGGTTCTTTTTAAGGCCTTGCTTTTGGCTGTATATGTCAATATATTATCCTCAATGAGAGAAAACCGCACTGAGGGGTGAAACGTACATGTTCTATCCTGTTAAGGTTGGGACGAGAGAACGCTGGAGTTATTCCAGAATTCGAGAAGTCCTAGACATGCCAAATTTGATTGAAATCCAGCAGAACTCCTATCGTTGGTTTCTTGATGAAGGGTTGCGCGATATGTTCCGCGATATTTCGCCGATTCAAGATTTCACAGGCAATCTCGTTTTGGAATTTGTTGATTATAGCTTAGGAGAAGCTAAATACCAGGTGGAGGAGTGCAAGGAACGTGATGTTACCTTTGCAGCGCCTCTGCGAGTAAAGGTGCGTCTGATCAACAAGGAAACTGGTGAAGTAAAAGAACAGGAAGTCTTTATGGGGGATTTCCCGTTGATGACAGACAAGGGTACCTTTATTATCAATGGAGCTGAACGGGTTATTGTCAGCCAACTTGTACGATCGCCGGGAGTCTACTATGCGGAACAAATTGATCCGAGCGGTAAGAAGCTCTTTGGAGCAACGGTAATTCCGAATCGCGGGGCATGGCTAGAATTTGAAACAGATATCAACGATAATATCTTTGTAAGGGTTGACCGGACTCGGAAATTGCCGGGAACTGTCCTTATTCGAGCTTTAGGATATGCCAGTAACGGACAAATATTAGAGTTATTTCATGATAACGAATATATCCGTGCAACCTTAGAAAGAGATAACTCAGAGTCAACCGAAGAAGCCTTGGTTGAAATTTACAAACGCTTAAGGCCGGGTGAACCCCCGACAGTTGACAGCGCGCGCTCACTTTTGGAAGCGCTGTTCTTTGACGCCAAACGCTATGATCTTGCGAAAGTAGGCCGGTATAAACTCAATAAAAAGTTAGGTTTGGATATACCCATGGATGTGCGTCACTTGACGCGTGGGGATATCATAGCCAGCGTCCAGCGGATGCTAGCCTTGATGAACGGAGAAGGTTCTAAAGATGATATTGACCACTTGGGCAATCGTAGGTTGCGCTCAGTAGGAGAACTTCTTCAGAATCAATTCCGTATTGGCTTGTCACGTATGGAACGTGTCGTGCGCGAACGGATGACGATTCAGGATGTCGAGGTCATTACTCCTCAAGTCTTAATCAACATTCGTCCTGTTGTGGCAGCAATCAAGGAGTTTTTTGGCAGCAGCCAGCTATCTCAGTTTATGGACCAAACAAATCCTTTGGCCGAATTAACCCATAAACGTCGCTTGAGTGCCTTGGGACCTGGAGGATTGAGCAGAGAGCGCGCTGGTTTTGAAGTGCGCGACGTCCATCATTCCCATTACGGGAGGATGTGTCCTGTAGAGACGCCAGAGGGTCCAAACATTGGTTTGATTGGTAGCCTAAGCACCTTTGGACGGATCAATCCCTATGGATTCATAGAAGCCCCTTACCGGATGGCAGATAAAGAGAACGGCAGAGTTACAGACGAGATCCATTATTTAACCGCTGACGAGGAAGAAAAATATGTCGTAGCACAGGCCAATGCACCACTTGATGCAGACGGTAAGTTTTTAGGAGAAAAAATTGACGGTCGTCATGGCCCTGACTTTGTTCATGTTTCGCCGAACCAGGTTGATTACATGGACGTATCCCCTAAACAAATGGTATCCATCGCCACGGCGCTGATTCCATTCCTCGAACATGATGATGCCAACCGGGCTCTAATGGGCTCTAACATGCAACGACAGGCAGTACCACTACTACGTACGGACTCTCCTTACGTCGGTACAGGCATGGAGTATAAAACAGCGAAGGACTCGGGTGTTTGTGCGATAACCAAACAAGCAGGGGTTGTGGAACGAGCTACTGCGGATGAGATTATTGTCCTTCGTGCTGATGGTACAACAGAGAAACATAAACTCCTCAAATATTCACGTTCTAACCAAGGGACCTGCATTAATCAGCGACCCATTGTCATGAAGGGGGAAGTGGTGGAGGCCAGTCAGATCATCGCAGATGGTCCATCCACAGACCATGGTGAACTGGCCTTAGGGCGTAATGTTCTGGTTGCCTTTATGACCTGGGAAGGGTATAACTATGAGGACGCAATCCTGATTAGTGAAAAGCTCGTCAGAGAGGATTATTACACCTCCATTCATATAGAAGAATATGAATCAGACGCGCGGGATACGAAACTTGGTCCAGAGGAAATTACACGTGACATCCCCAACGTCGGGGAAGATGTTTTGAAAGATCTTGACGAGCGTGGAATTATTCGGATCGGAGCAGAAGTTCGTCCCGGAGACATTTTAGTCGGAAAAGTTACGCCCAAGGGTGAAACTGAGTTAACGGCAGAAGAGCGTCTACTCCGCGCAATTTTCGGAGAAAAAGCGCGTGAAGTACGGGATACCTCCTTACGAGTGCCGCATGGTGAAGCGGGTAAAATTGTAGATGTGAAGGTCTTTACGCGTGAAAACGGCGATGAATTATCTCCTGGAGTCAATCAACTTGTGCGCGTTTACATTGCTCAAAAGCGAAAGATTTCAGTGGGTGATAAGGTAGCTGGTCGCCATGGAAACAAAGGGGTTATTTCGAGAATCATGCGTCAAGAGGATATGCCGTTCATGCCGGATGGTACACCGATTGAAATTGTACTCAATCCCCTAGGCGTGCCGTCGCGAATGAATATCGGTCAGGTTTTAGAAACTCACCTCGGTCGGGCGGCCAAGGCTCTAGGGATTCGAATCGCGACTCCAGTCTTTGACGGTGCCACTGAAGATGATATTTTTGAAACTTTAGAGAAAGCAGGTCTTTCAAGTGATGGTAAGACCGTCCTGTACGATGGTCGTACAGGAGATCCGTTCGACAGCAAGATCACTGTGGGCTATATGTATGTGCTTAAGCTTCACCATTTGGTGGACGATAAGATTCATGCCCGTTCGACCGGTCCTTACTCTCTCGTGACACAGCAGCCGTTAGGTGGTAAAGCACAGTTCGGTGGCCAACGCTTTGGAGAAATGGAAGTTTGGGCACTGGAGGCCTATGGAGCAGCATATACTCTGCAAGAAATTTTAACGGTAAAATCGGACGACGTCGTAGGACGTGTGAAGACGTATGAAGCGATCGTTAAAGGAGAGAATATCCCTGAACCAGGAATTCCCGAATCCTTTAAGGTTTTGATCAAAGAAATGCAGAGTTTGGGACTTGACGTTCGAGTCTTAGCAGCAGATGATCGGGAAATTGAGATTCATGATACCGATGAGGATATAACGGAAACCGCAAAGGAACTTGGCATTGATTTACATGAGGAACTTTTACTCCCCTCGAGTCGCATAGCTGGTAAACTAGAGGAGGAGGAAGAGCTCGCAGTCGACGATGAAGATCCGCTCGATGAATTAAATGTGGAAGTCCTAGAGGACGAAGATATAGATCTTGGCGATCTCAAATAGTCCCCGGACGAAAGGAGCGATATGGATTGCTAGACGTCAATAACTTCGACCGTATGCGTATTGGCTTAGCTTCTCCCGATATGATTCGTGAGTGGTCGTTTGGAGAAGTAAGGAAACCTGAAACAATTAACTATCGGACCCTAAAGCCCGAGCGAGAGGGATTGTTTTGTGAAAAGATTTTTGGTCCAACTCGAGATTGGGAGTGTCATTGCGGAAAATACAAACGGGTCCGCTATAAAGGCATTGTCTGTGATCGTTGCGGAGTAGAAGTAACCCGATCTAAGGTTCGTCGTGAACGGATGGGACACATCATACTTGCTGCACCGGTATCTCATATTTGGTATTTTAAAGGGATCCCGAGTCGTATGGGATTACTCTTGGATATGTCTCCTCGTGCCTTGGAAAAGGTCCTGTATTTTGTCTCCTATATTGTGACAGACTCAGGCGATACGTCCTTGATGAAGAAACAACTTCTAACCGAAACAGAATATAGAGAATATCGTGATAAGTATGGGGATCGTTTCCGGGCAAGCATGGGAGCGGAAGCAGTTAAACAGTTGCTCGAAGAGATGGACTTAGATAAACTGAACGACGAGTTGCGCTTAGAATTAAAAGAAGTTTCTGGTCAACGTAAGATCCGGGCAATTCGTCGTCTAGAGGTTGTCGAGGCTTTCAAGTCTTCGGGAAACCGTCCCGATTGGATGATCATGGATGTAGTTCCAGTAATTCCACCAGAATTGCGACCCATGGTTCAGTTAGATGGTGGTCGGTTTGCTACATCTGACCTTAATGACCTTTATCGCAGGGTAATTAATAGAAATAACCGCCTAAAACGTCTTCTGGATCTTGGCGCACCTGATATTATTGTCAGAAACGAGAAGCGGATGCTCCAAGAGGCAGTTGACGCCTTGATTGATAATGGACGTCGCGGACGTCCAGTTACGGGTCCAGGAAATCGACCACTTAAGTCCTTAAGTGATATGTTAAAAGGTAAACAGGGGCGTTTCCGGCAAAACCTCTTAGGAAAACGGGTCGATTATTCAGGACGTTCTGTTATCGTGGTCGGACCAAATCTTAAACTTCATCAGTGTGGACTTCCCAAGGAAATGGCTTTGGAACTTTTCAAACCCTTCGTCATGAAAAAACTGGTCAATGAGGGACATGCTCATAATATCAAAAGTGCAAAACGGATGGTTGAGAGGGTACGTCCAGAAGTGTGGGATGTTCTCGAGGAAGTAATTACTGATCACCCGGTTCTTTTGAATCGTGCTCCAACCCTTCACCGCTTGGGCATTCAGGCCTTCGAGCCAATCTTAGTCGAGGGTCGAGCCTTACAGATTCACCCGTTAGTATGTACTGCCTACAATGCGGACTTTGACGGAGACCAGATGGCAGTTCACGTTCCACTCTCGGCAGAGGCTCAGTCCGAAGCTAGGCTGTTAATGTTATCTGCGCACAACATTCTAAACCCTAAAGATGGACGTCCAGTCGCCACTCCAACTCAGGATATGGTCTTAGGATCCTATTATCTAACGATGGAGCGACCAGGTGCTTTTGGAGAGGGAAAAATATTTAAAGATTATGATGAAGCAGTTTTAGCTTATGATACAAAAGCTGTTCACTTACAGGCTAGTATTAAAGTTCGCCGCGACGGGAAACTATTAGAGACGACCGTTGGACGATTAATTTTCAATTCCGTCATTCCTCCTCAAATAGGCTACTTCAATGAAGTCGTCGGTAAAAAAGGTCTGGCCGACATCGTTGCCAAAACCTACCGTAAGGCTGGATATGAAGCGACGGCTAGCTTATTAGATGGATTGAAGAGCCAAGGATTCAAATTCTCCACCCGGGCGGGGATGACCGTCGGTTTGACGGACATTACCGTTCCCAAGGAGAAGACAGAAATCCTCACCAAGGCTGATTTAGCGGTGGCTAAAACTGAGCAGCAATATCGTCGGGGTTTGATTACGAACGAAGAGCGCTATAATTTGGTCATCGATACATGGGCTAAAGCTACTAAAACAGTAACCCAAGCCTTGATGGATACTCTTGATGAGTTTAACCCGGTCTATATGATGGCGACGTCCGGTGCCCGTGGTAATATTCAACAGCTCAGACAATTAGCAGGTATGCGGGGACTCATGGCAGATCCGTCTGGACGTACTATTGAGTTACCAATTAAGGCAAATTTCCGTGAGGGATTGACAGTCTTGGAGTACTTCATTTCTTCACACGGTGCACGTAAAGGTCTTGCGGATACTGCTTTAAGAACTGCTGACTCAGGTTATCTGACCCGTCGTCTCGTCGATGTGTCACAAGATGTGATTGTTCGCGAAGAAGACTGCGGAACTTTAACCGGCATTATGGTTGAGGATATTAAAGATGGTCCGGAAATTATCGAACCTTTGGTAGATCGTCTTGTGGGACGCTTTGTACTTGAAAACTTGCTCCATCCTGAAACTGGAGAAGTACTGGCCACACCTGACACCGAAATAACCGAAGAACAGGCCATCGAAATTGCCAACACGAATGATTCAGCCATCATTCGTTCCGTTCTCACCTGTAAGTCGCGCTATGGAGTATGCAAGAAGTGCTATGGTCGAAACCTTGCAACTGGCCGACCAGTAGAGATGGGCGAGGCGGTCGGGATTATTGCAGCACAATCGATTGGTGAGCCTGGAACACAGCTGACAATGCGTACCTTCCATACTGGTGGGGTAGCAGGGGATGATATAACCCAAGGTCTTCCAAGGGTAGAAGAACTGTTCGAAGCTCGTAAACCAAAAGGGCAAGCGATCATTTCGGAAGCCATCGGTAAAGTATCCATCAGTGAAGTTAAAGGACGGCGTGAAGTTGATCTCCTGACTGAAACAGAAGAGCATATTATCTATACAATTCCTTATGGTTCACGCCTCTGCGTTAAAGAAGGTCAGATGGTTGAAGCCGGGGATGAGTTAACAGAAGGAAGCATCAATCCCCATGATATGCTCAAAGTCAAAGGTCAACGCGGAGTCCAAGTCTACCTATTAGGCGAAGTACAACGTGTCTACCGACTTCAAGGGGTCGATATTAACGACAAGCATATCGAAGTGATGGTACGCCAAATGTTGCGTAAGGTAAAAATTGATGATGCCGGGGATACAACCTTACTTCCAGGCGGCCTGATCGATGTCTTCGATTTCCAAGACGAGAACGCCAAAGCGATTGCTGGAGGTGGGGAACCTGCAGTAGCTCATCCGGTTCTTTTGGGAATTACCAAAGCTTCTCTAGCAACTGATTCATTCCTCTCGGCGGCCTCTTTCCAAGAGACAACCCGTGTTCTCACAGAAGCGGCCATCAAAGGGAAAGTTGATCCATTACTCGGCCTGAAAGAGAATGTGATCATCGGCAAATTAATCCCAGCTGGAACGGGCATGTTGAGGTATCAAAATATTAAAACTTTGGAATCTAAGCTGACTTAATTATTGACACCTTAGACCTCAAATGCTAAACTACTATAGTGTGATTAAGGGGGGAAAGCATTTTGGTGCTTGATGAAACCTTCAAACATGCCAAAAAGAAGACGGTTGGGTTAAAACAAACTCAACGTGCCTTGGATAAAGGGCGAGTTAAACGTGTTTTTATAGCAAAAGATGCTGAGACGCATGTCCTTCGACCCATCCTTGAGTGGTGTGACAATCATCATATCGAGCGTACTGACGTTCCTACGATGAAGGAATTAGGTAAAGCATGTGGGATAGATGTGGGCACTGCCGTAGCGGCTATCTTAGAAGATTCGTAAAGCGTTTAATTAATAGCTGGAACACATAAGCGGATTTTGGAATTGCTTGTAAAATGCTGCTGCAAGCAATTCCTTGTATATTGATTTCATTAGAAAGGAGGCGGAGACATGCCGACAATTAACCAACTCATCCGTAAAGGACGTAGTTCAATCGAGCAAAAATCGACAGCTCCAGCTTTACAGTGGGGCTATAACTCCCTTAGACGTA
Organism: Desulfosporosinus sp. BICA1-9; assembly: GCF_000802135.1. Lineage (NCBI taxonomy): Bacteria > Bacillati > Bacillota > Clostridia > Eubacteriales > Desulfitobacteriaceae > Desulfosporosinus > Desulfosporosinus sp. BICA1-9. The sequence continues at coordinate 34,769 of NZ_JUEE01000250.1, read as the reverse complement.
AGCAATATCCATCAGGAGGATCCCCTCAAAAACGAGGAGTCTGTACAAGGGTTTATACTACAACTCCTAAAAAGCCTAACTCTGCACTTCGTAAGGTAGCTCGTGTGCGCTTGACCAATGGGCTTGAGGTAACCACTTATATTCCGGGAATCGGACACAATCTGCAAGAGCACTCCGTGGTTCTGATCCGCGGTGGTCGTGTTAAGGACATCCCAGGTGTACGCTATCACGTTATCCGTGGAGCTTTGGATACAACTGCTGTTCAGAAACGAGCACAAGGTCGCTCTAAATATGGTGCAAAACGACCGAAAAAAGCCTAAGTTTAAGCTTATGCTGATGATCGGAAATACGATAAAAAGGAGGGAAAATTATGCCACGTAAGGGATATGTTGCAAAACGAGAAGTTCTGCCTGATCCGATTTACAAGAATCAAATTTTAACCAAGTTTATTAATCAGATTATGTTAGATGGTAAAAAAGGAACGGCAGAGGCTATTTGCTATAGCGCCTTTAATATGATTCAGGAAAAGTCTGGTAAAGATCCACTTGAAGTCTTCTCCACTGCCCTGAAAAATGTTATGCCAGTCTTAGAAGTAAAGGCTCGCCGTGTTGGTGGTGCGAATTATCAAGTCCCCATTGAAGTGCGTGCAGAACGTCGTACGACTCTGGGTCTTCGTTGGCTTGTTGCCATGGCGCGTAAGCGCGGTGAAAAAACAATGCAAGAGAAGATCGCTGGAGAGTTACTTGATGCCTCTAACAACACTGGTGGTTCTGTCAAGAAGAAAGATGATATGCATAAAATGGCCGAGGCCAATAAGGCTTTTGCGCATTACAAATGGTAATTTGATGCATACTGACTTTGACAGAAAGGGTGAATCACAGTGGCAAGAGCATTTTCACTAGACAATACGCGCAATATAGGAATTATGGCGCACATTGACGCCGGAAAAACAACCGTCACAGAACGAATTCTTTTCTACACCGGACGTGTGCATAAAATTGGCGAAGTTCATGATGGCGCAGCGACCATGGACTGGATGATCCAGGAGCAGGAACGTGGCATCACCATTACGTCTGCTGCTACAACCTGTGAGTGGAGAAATAATCGCGTTAACATTATCGACACACCAGGGCACGTGGACTTCACTGTGGAGGTCGAACGATCTCTGCGCGTTCTTGATGGCGCAGTGGCTGTGTTTTGCTCCGTTGGCGGGGTAGAACCTCAATCCGAAACTGTTTGGCGTCAAGCAGATAAATACAAAGTTCCGCGTTTAGCTTTTATTAATAAAATGGATCGTTTAGGGGCTGACTTCTTCCGCGGTGTTTCAATGATTAAAGACCGCTTAGGAGCAAACCCTGTTCCAATTCAGTTACCGGTTGGTAGTGAGGAAAACTTCAAAGGGATTGTCGATCTCGTCTCTATGACAACGACTATCTATACTGACGACTTAGGCAAGACCGAAGAGCACAATCAGATCGCGGATGACTTAGTCGAAATGGCTAACGAATATCGTGAGAAATTAATTGAAGCTGTCGCCGAAACAAGTGAAGAACTCATGATGAAGTATCTTGAGGGAACAGAAATCACTGAACAAGAAATTCGCGAAGGTATACGCCGCGGAGTTATCGGGAATAAGTTCATCCCAGTTCTGTGTGGATCTGCTTTCAAGAATAAAGGTGTACAGCCGCTCTTGGATGCGGTGGTGGACTATATGCCTTCCCCACTAGATGTACCACCTATTAATGGAGTGCATCCTGATACGGGAGAGGAAGATCATAGGACAGCTTCTGACTCTGAACCATTTTCGGCGTTGGCCTTCAAGATCATGTCTGACCCATTCGTTGGTAAGTTAGCGTTTTTCAGAGTATATTCGGGTGTGTTGAGTGCAGGATCTTATGTCTATAACTCAACTAAAGGCAAGAAAGAACGTATTGGACGGATACTCCAAATGCACGCCAATCACCGTGAGGATATTCAAGAGGTTCGTTCAGGAGACATTGCTGCCGCAATTGGTCTGAAAGACACTACAACGGGTGATACTTTATGCGATGAGAAGACTCCTATTATTCTTGAAAGAATGGTCTTCCCTGAACCGGTTATTCACGTGGCTATCGAGCCTAAAACTAAAGTCGACCAGGAAAAAATGGGCGGCGCACTCTCTCGTCTTGCGGAAGAAGATCCTACCTTTAAAATGCATACGGATACTGAAACAGGACAGACGATTATTGGGGGGATGGGTGAACTCCATCTTGAGATTATCGTTGACCGTTTACAGCGGGAGTTCAAAGTACAATGTGATGTAGGACGTCCACAAGTTGCTTACAAAGAAACCATTCGGAAGACGGTCAAAGCCGAAGGAAAGTTTGTTCGTCAGTCTGGTGGACGTGGACAATACGGTCACTGTTGGGTTGAACTTATGCCACTTGAACCCGGAAGCGGCTTTGAATTTGTCAACAAGGTGGTCGGCGGCGTTATTCCTAGGGAGTATATTAACCCGATTGGTGCCGGTATCCAAGAAGCCTTGCAAAATGGTATTCTGGCCGGATATCCAGTTCTTGATTTACGGGCAACCGTTTATGATGGTTCTTACCACGATGTTGACTCTTCAGAAATGGCCTTTAAAATTGCCGGATCCATGGCATTTAAAGCTGGAGCACTGAAGGCAGACCCTGCGATCATTGAGCCAGTCATGAAAGTAGAAGTGACTGTTCCTGAAGAATACATGGGAGATGTCATCGGCGATATTAGCTCGCGCCGAGGACGGATTGAAGGAATGGAAGCGCGTGGCAATACTCAGGTTGTTAGGGGATTTGTTCCACTTTCTGAAATGTTTGGTTATTCAACCGACTTGCGTTCCGCAACTCAAGGACGTGGAGTCTATGTGATGCAATTCGATCACTATGAGGAAGTCCCCAAAGGCATCGCTGATGGCATTATTGCCAAGCGCCATGGGTCATAGGCGAGGTTCGAGGCATTAAATGAAGTTCGAACTCTAAAGTCCGAACTTCGCAACCTCACTGAATTATAAAGTTACTATTATTTTAAAGGAGTGAAAAAAATGGGAAAAGCGAAATACGAACGTACTAAACCACATGTTAACGTAGGAACCATTGGACACGTCGACCACGGTAAAACCACCACTACAGCAGCGATCACTGTTGTTCTTTCCAAACACGGTGGTGCTGTAGCTACAGCCTTCGACCAAATCGACAAAGCTCCAGAAGAGCGTGAGCGTGGGATTACTATTTCAACAGCACACGTAGAGTATGAAACAGATAACCGTCACTATGCACACGTCGACTGCCCAGGACACGCTGACTATGTTAAAAACATGATCACCGGTGCTGCTCAGATGGACGGCGCAATCCTTTGCGTTTCCGCTGCTGATGGCCCTATGCCTCAGACCCGTGAGCACATCCTCTTGGCCCGCCAAGTTGGTGTTCCTAGTATCGTCGTTTGGCTGAACAAAGTAGACATGGTTGACGATGAAGAACTCATCGAACTTGTTGAAATGGAACTTCGTGAACTTTTAACTGCGCAAGAGTATGATGGCGACAATGTTCCCATCGTTCCTGGTTCAGGACTGAAAGCACTTCAATGTGGTTGTGGAAAACGCGAGTGCGAGTGGTGTGGAAAAATATGGAATCTCATGGATGCTGTTGATTCCTATATCCCGACTCCAGCACGTGACACTGACAAGCCTTTCTTAATGCCTGTCGAGGATGTCTTTACAATTACTGGACGTGGAACCGTTGCTACAGGTCGTGTTGACCGCGGACGAGTTAAAGTCGGTGACGAGGTCGAAATCGTTGGTTTGACTGACGCTGCTCGCAAGACTGTCGTAACAGGCGTTGAAATGTTCCGTAAACTTCTTGATTCAGCTCAAGCTGGAGACAACATTGGAGCTCTACTTCGTGGAGTTGAGCGTAAAGACATTGAGCGCGGACAAGTGTTAGCCAAAGCAGGTAGTATCAAACCTCACACCAAGTTCTCTGGTGAGGTCTACGTTTTGAATAAAGAAGAGGGTGGACGTCACACTCCATTCTTCCATAACTATCGCCCCCAATTCTACTTCCGGACAACGGACGTAACCGGTGTAATCACACTCCCAGAAGGTACTGAAATGGTTATGCCAGGAGACCGCGTGACGATTGATGTTGAACTTATCACACCAATCGCTATGGAAGAAGGACTTCGCTTTGCTATCCGTGAGGGTGGCCGTACCGTTGGTTCAGGCATCGTTGCCAAAATTACTGGCTAATTGAACTAAGGGATCTTGTAGAGAGGAAGAATTTCTTCCTCTCTACAACAAAGTTCAGATAAGGGTGCCCTTTTTATGAGGACTGTTCAATCCGCCCTCTGGCATCTGAGCTACGGCCTCGATGGCATCTGACTTCTGATTTCAGGTAAGGCGTAAGAGGTTGCTGCCAGGTGACTCCGCTGAATCAGGGAATTTTTACGCTTAAAGCCCGTATAACGGGAATTACGAGGAGGTATTTATACTAATGAGCCAAAAGATAAGAATCCGGCTTAAAGCATATGATCACAAAGCTCTCGACCAATCAGCAGAGCGCATTGTCGAGACTGCCAAGCGAACTGGTGCACAGGTTAGTGGTCCTATTCCACTTCCGACTGAGAAGAACATTTACACCATTTTGCGCTCACCTCATGTCAACAAAGATTCGCGTGAACAGTTTGAGATGCGCACTCATAAACGTTTGATTGACATCTTGGAACCTACGCCGAAAACAGTTGATGCCCTGATGCGTCTCGACTTACCTGCTGGCGTAGATATTGAAATTAAACTCTAATTGTCCATAAATTAGAAGTAGCTTAATAGTATGTTCTGTGATATACTATAGTTATGTTTGTCGCGTGAAACACCCGGTAGCGTGGAGTAGTTGCCGAGAGGTTAGCGATAAAATAATAAAACAAGCGCTCTCGTGCTCCGGTAAATCCGGCGCACTTCAAGGCGTTTAGGAGGTGGCATTCGTGTCAAAAGGAATTTTAGGCAAAAAAATTGGTATGACTCAAGTTTTCACAGCCGAGGGACGTGTGGTTCCAGTTACTGTCGTTGAAGCGGGTCCATGCCCAGTCGTTCAAAAGAAGACTGTAGCAACTGATGGCTACAACGCAATTCAGGTTGGCTTCTCGATGCTTCGCGAAACCTTGAGCAATAAGCCGCGTAAGGGACACTTTCAAAAGGCTTCACTGAAGCCGATGCGGTATGTTCGTGAGTTTAAAGTAAGCGATGTCGAAAGTTATGAAATCGGCCAGGAAGTAAAAGCGGATTTATTCACTGCTGGTGACAAAATTGATGTTGTTGGCACTTCTAAGGGAAAGGGCTTCGCAGGTATGATCAAGCGTCATAATGGAAGTCGTGGACCGATGGCGCATGGATCAAAATATCATCGTCGTACAGGTTCCCTTGGCGCGAAAGGCCCAGCTCGTGTATTTAAGGGCCGTGAGCTGCCAGGACGTATGGGTGGCGAACGTATTACTGTACAAAATCTGGAGGTAATCCGGGTTGATGTGGATAAAAACCTGATCTTAATCAAAGGATCTGTTCCAGGAGCGAATAAGTCGTTGCTCATTCTGAAGCCTTCTGTGAAGGCGAAGTAATACTGAGAAAGGAGGAATAAGCAATGCCGAAAGTTCAAGTGTTAAATATGCTAGGCGAAGAAGTTGGAGAAATCGAACTCAGCGAAAGCATATTTGGAATACAACCGAATATCCACGTTCTGCATTCGGCGGTCGTATCGCAACTAGCTGGCGCAAGACGGGGAACTCAGTCTGCGTTGTTACGTGGCGAAGTTCGCGGAGGTGGACGTAAACCATGGCGTCAAAAAGGAACGGGTCGTGCTCGATCTGGTAGCACTCGCTCTCCGTTGTGGAGAGGCGGCGGTGTGATCTTTGCTCCCAAACCCCGTAAATATGGCTTTAAATTACCTAAAAAAGTTCGCCGATTGGCTTTGCACTCGGCACTCTCTTCGAAAGTAATGGAGCAACAGCTGATTGTCCTAGATGTACTGAGTATGGGTGAAGCAAAAACTCGTGAGGTTGTAAAGGTACTCAAAGCACTTCATGTTGACAAGAAAGCCATGTTCGTCATGGATGAGTTGGACGAAGCAGTGTTTAGATCAACCCGTAACCTTGAAGGTGTCAAGGCAACAGATGTTGCTGGAATGAATATTGTTGATCTCCTTAACCATGATATCCTTGTAATGACCAAAGCAGCAGTAACTAAAACAGAGGAGGTGTTAGCGTAATGCGCGACGCACGTGATGTCCTCAAGAGTCCGGTAATCTCAGAGAAGTCTGTAGGACTTGTCGAAGAAAATAAATACACCTTCTGGGTAAATCCAGCTGCGAACAAAATCGAAATCAAAGCTGCGGTAGAAAAAATGTTCAAGGTGACCGTAGAAGAAATCCGTACATTAAGCGTTAAGGGTAAAATGAAGCGCGTTGGCAAGTATGCAGGAAAGACTTCCAACCGTAAAAAGGCGATTGCCACGCTTAAAGCCGGAGATAAGATTGACAACTTCGCAGGCCTGTAAGCAGCTTGAGCAAAGGAGGAAAATGAAAATTCATGGCTATAAAGACTTATAAACCAACGTCGCCAAGTCGTCGTAATATGACTGGGTCGACCTATGAAGAGATAACCAGGACCGAGCCAGAACGTTCTTTAGTCAAGCCGCTGCCTAATAAGGCTGGACGAAATAACGACGGTCGCCTGAGTGTACGCCATCAAGGTGGCGGACATAAACGGATGTTCCGCGTGATTGACTTTAAGCGTAATAAAGACGGAATTCCTGCTCGAGTTGCGAGTATCGAATATGATCCGAACCGCTCTGCGAATATTGCCTTGTTATACTATCGAGATGGTTACAAAGCGTATATCTTAGCACCGAATGGACTCCAGGTCGATCAAGTCATCGTTTCTGGTCCGGATGCAGATATTAAAGTCGGCAACACTCTGCCGCTTCAGAATATCCCTGTGGGTACATTGTTGCACAACATTGAAATGAAGCCTGGTAAAGGGGCTCAGATGGTTCGCTCAGCTGGAGGATCTGCACAACTCATGGCTAAAGAAGGCTCCTATGCTACCTTAAGACTGCCATCGGGTGAAATGCGCATGATTCGAATTGAGTGCAGAGCAACTATCGGTCAAGTTGGAAACTTAGACCACGAGAATATTAACGTCGGTAAAGCTGGAAGATCACGTTGGATGGGAATTCGCCCAACAGTCCGAGGTTCTGTCATGAACCCAGTCGATCACCCACATGGTGGTGGAGAAGGCCGTAACTCGATTGGTCGTAACCCGTGCACTCCTTGGGGCAAACCTGCTCTGGGAGCTAAAACACGGAAAAAGAAAAATCCGTCGAATCGCTTTATCGTGAAACGGCGCAGTAAGTAGTCGAAAGGAGGCCCATAAATGAGTAGATCTCTTAAAAAAGGACCTTTCGTCGAACCTCGTTTACTTGAACGCGTAGAAGCAATGAACGAATCCGGTGAAAAGCGCGTCATTAAGACGTGGTCCAGACGCTCAACAATATTCCCGCAAATGGTCGGACTCACCATTGCGGTTCACGATGGACGAAAACATGTTCCGGTTTATGTTACTGAAGACATGGTCGGGCATAAACTAGGAGAGTTTTCGCCTACTCGCACCTATAAGGGCCATGCTGGCAGCGAAAAATCCAGCGGCTTACGTTAATTCGAGAGGAGGTTAAGGCACATGCAAGCAAAAGCAATGGCGAAATATGTACGTATCTCTCCTCGTAAGGTGCGCCAGGTGGTCAATCTGATCCGCGGCAAAAAGGTCAGTGATGCGTTCGCTATTCTTCAGTTTACACCCAACGGATCCACTGATGATGTGGTGAAGGTACTGAAGTCTGCAGTCGCAAATGCAGGACACAACTATGATATGAATGTTGATGAATTGATAATTACTGAAATTTGTGTGGATCAGGGACCGACTTTAAAACGCATCAAGCCTCGAGCTATGGGACGTGCTGACCAAATCCGGAAACGGACGAGTCACATTACTGTGGTTGTGGGCGAGAAGAAGGAGGGCTAAACAGTGGGTCAAAAGGTAAATCCCAAAGGCCTCCGCGTCGGAATTATCCGCGACTGGGAAAGCCGTTGGTATGCAGGCAAGAACTACATGGAACTCCTTCATGAGGATTTGAAGATTCGGGAGTTCGTAAAGAAAAAACTTAAACAAGCTGGTTGTCCTAAAGTTGAGATAGAACGTGCAGCTAGTCGCGTCAAAGTTTCAGTCTATGCTGCCAAACCAGGTATTGTCATTGGACGCGGTGGTACAGAAGTTGAAAACTTGCGCAAGCAGCTTGAAGCCATTACCGGCAAACAAGTCGCTGTAAATATTGTAGAAATAAAGAAACCTGAAATGGACGCCACACTGGTGGCTGAAAACATTGCACTACAACTTGAAAAACGTGTATCCTTCCGTCGGGCCATGAAACAAACAGTTGGCCGAACAATGCGGACAGGTGCCCAAGGGATTAAAATTCAATGCAGCGGTCGATTGGCTGGAGCTGAAATTGCCCGAACCGAATGGTATCTTGAAGGAAAAGTACCCCTTCATACACTACGTGCCGATATTGACTACGGATTTGCCGAAGCCAATACCACATACGGTAAAATCGGTATCAAGGTTTGGATTTATAAAGGTGAGGTTCTTCCCGCCAAGAAGGTCGTCGCTCAGGTGGAAGGAGGAAACTAAATGCTAGTCCCAGCCAGAGTGAAACATCGGAAACAACATCGTGGTAAGTTATCTGGTAAAGCTACACGAGGTAACACCATTACTTTTGGTGAGTTTGGTCTTATGGCTTTAGAAAGTGCCTGGATTACGAACCGTCAAATAGAGGCTGCACGTATTGCAATGACTCGCTTTATTAAACGGGGTGGTCAAGTCTGGATTAAAATCTTCCCGGATAAGCCTATTACAGCAAAACCTGCTGAAACACGTATGGGTAGTGGTAAAGGTTCACCAGAATACTGGGTTGCAGTGGTAAAACCAGGTCGCGTGATGTTTGAGTTAAACGGCGTAACAGAAGAACAAGCACGTGAGGCTCTCCGCTTAGCCATGCACAAACTCCCGATCAAATGTAAGTTCGTTACCCGTGCAGATCAAGAAGGAGGTGACGCAAATGAAAACTAAAGATTTCCGTGATCTAACAGATGAAGAAGTACTAAAGGAAATCGACGACTTCAAAACCGAACTGTTTAATTTGCGTTTCCAATTGGCAACGGGTCAACTTGATAACCCAATGCGAATCAGAGAAGTCCGCAAAGGAATTGCTCGCGGTAAAACGATACTTCGCGAACGCGAGTTAAAGATTGAACGTGCCTAAGGTGAGAAAGGAGGCATTTTAACATGGAAAGAGCCCAACGTAAGCTACGGTATGGCAAAGTTATCAGTGACAAGATGGATAAAACTGTCGTTGTATCGGTAGAAATTACCGAACGTCACCCAGTATACAAAAAATCGATTACTCGCACAAAAAACTATAAGGCTCATGACGAGAACAATGATGCCCGCGTAGGGGATACTGTTTCGATCATGGAAACTCGCCTCTTGAGCAAGGATAAGTGTTGGCGTGTGGTTGAGATTACTGAGAGATCAGTTGCTGCTCTCTAAAACGGTCTATATAAGTTCGGAAGGGGGTCAATGGGAATGATCCAGGTACAAACTAGGGTTAGAGTTGGTGACAACTCCGGCGCTAAAGAGTTAATGTGTATTCGTGTGCTGGGCGGATCAATGCGCCGGTATGCTACGATTGGCGATATTATTGTTGCTTCGGTTAAACAAGCAACGCCAGGGGGCGTTGTCAAAAAAGGGGAAGTTGTTAAAGCTGTTATCGTACGGACTAGGAAAGAAATTCGTCGTTCCGACGGTTCCTATATTCGGTTTAGCGAAAACGCAGCTGTCCTCATTAAAGACGACAAGAGCCCTCGTGGCACCCGTATCTTCGGACCAGTTGCGCGCGAACTTCGCGATAATTATATGAAAATTATTTCCCTGGCACCGGAAGTTATCTAAGACACCATGATAGGTGGAGGTGAAGAAAGTGGCTGCTACAAAGCATAAGGTACAAACTGCAAAGATCCACGTTAAAAAGGGCGACTACGTCATGGTCATCAGCGGTAAGGATGCCGGCAAAAAAGGCAAAGTTATCGATGTGATTCTCAAGAAGGGTCGTGTGGTCGTTGAGAAGGCCAACCTCATTAAGCGTCATACCAAACCTTCTCAAAGTATGCCTCAAGGTGGCATTGTTTCCAAAGAGGCTCCGATGGCCAGTTCAAACGTCATGTTATATTGTCAAGAGTGTAAGTCCGTGACACGTGTCAGTGTCAAGGTGACGGAAAATGGTAAAGTTCGCATCTGTAAGCATTGCGGTGTGAATCTCCCGGATAAACACTAATTGCGAAAGGAGGGATCTCAGTGGCTCGTCTGAAAGATAAATACCAAAACGAAATAGCTCCTGCCCTACAGCAGAAGTTTGCTTATAAAAACGTTATGCAAATCCCTAAAATGGATAAAATTGTGCTTAACATGGGCGTTGGCGAGGCGGTTCAAAACTCCAAAGCGATCGATTCTGCAGTTGGAGACATGATGAAGATCTCGGGACAAAAACCGGTTGTCACACGGGCAAAGAAATCCATTTCAACATTCAAGCTTCGTGAAGGAATGCCTATTGGCTGTAAAGTGACTTTGCGTGGTCAACGGATGTATGAATTTATGGATCGACTCTTAAATGTTGCACTGCCGCGTGTTCGTGACTTCCGAGGTATTTCTGCGAAAGCCTTTGACGGACGTGGAAATTACACACTAGGAATTAAGGAACAGTTGATCTTCCCAGAAATGGAGTATGACAAGATCGATAAGCTTCGTGGAATGGATGTAGTCTTCGTAACAACGGCTAAGACGGACGAGGAAGCGCGTGAGTTGCTTCGCGGATTCGGAATGCCATACCGTGATTAGAGAAAAGGAGGTTCAAGAACGTGGCTAAGACATCAATGGTTGTCCGCCAAAACAGGGGACAAAAATTCGCAGTACGTTCGCATAACCGTTGCAAGCTTTGTGGACGTCCCCATGCTTACATGCGGAAATTCGGAATTTGCCGGGTTTGCTTCCGGGAGTTGGCTCACAAAGGGGAACTTCCTGGGATCACGAAGGCCAGTTGGTAAAACATTGTAAGGAAGGGGGACGACTAAAGTGTCAATGTCAGATCCGATTGCAGATTTTTTAACACGCATCCGCAACGCGGGAATGGTTTACCATGATAAAGTTGAGGTACCAGCATCTCGCGTTAAGAAAGAGCTAGCGGAGTTGCTCAAAGCAGAAGGGTACATCAAAGACGTAGAAATCATTGCCGATGACAAGCAAGGCGTGATTCGGATGTATTTGAAATATGGTCCAAACCGCGAACGTGTTATCACCGGACTTAAACGGATTAGCCGTCCGGGACTTCGCGTTTATGCGAAGAAGGATGAAATGCCGAAGGTTCTTGGAGGACTCGGAATTGCAATTATTTCGACGTCAAAGGGAATTATGACGGATAAGAAAGCTCGAAAAGAGGGCCTTGGCGGAGAAGTGATCTCCTACATTTGGTAATTATCGCAACGGAGGTGCAGTGAATGTCCAGAATTGGCAAGCGCCCCATTGGGATTCCCAGTGGAGTGGACTTCAAAATAGTGGAAAACGTCGTCACTGTTAAAGGACCGAAAGGAACTTTAACGAGAGAATTGCATTCATTAATGAACATTGTGGTTGAGGACAACCAAATTGTTGTTACCAGACCTAATGATGAACCACTGAGCCGCTCCTTACATGGATTGACCCGTACGCTGATCGCCAATATGGTAGAGGGCGTTACGAACGGATTTACCAAGGGTCTTGATATGGTAGGGGTTGGATACCGTGCTTCAAAACAAGGGAACAAGCTGGTATTAACGGTCGGTAAATCACATCCGGTAGAACTAATTCCTTTTGAGGGAATTGACTTTGAAGTTCCTGCACCCAATAAAATTTTGGTTAAAGGAATGGATAAAGAGCTCGTTGGTGCCTTCGCAGCGGTTGTACGTTCTGAGCGTGAGCCTGAGCCCTACAAAGGCAAGGGAATCAAGTACGAAGGTGAAGTCGTCCGTCGTAAGGTCGGTAAGACCGGGGGCAAAAAAGGCGGTAAGAAGTAAATAAACTAGGCAAGGGCCAAATCTCTTGCCAATCGTGAAAGGAATGAGTTCCCTTTGATTAAGCGTATAGATCGAAAGGCTCTCCGCATTAAAAAGCATAAGAGCATCCGCAAGAATGTCATTGGAGTTGCTGAGCGACCACGCTTAGCAGTTTTTCGAAGCTTGAATCATATCTACGCTCAAGTAATCAATGATGAGCTCGGTGTGACACTTGTAGCTGCTTCTTCCCTCGATCCAGAGTTTAAAACTGCAGATCTATCTGGTGGAAATACTGCTGGCGCTCAAAAAGTTGGCGAATTGGTTGCGAAGAAAGCCCTTGAAAAAGGAATTACGCAAGTAGTGTTTGATCGCGGGGGTAACATCTATCACGGTCGAATCTCAGCATTGGCAGAATCAGCGCGAGAAGCAGGACTTAGCTTCTAAGCTTTGGTAAAGGAGGTAAAATCAAGTGGCGAAATTCGAAGCAAATAAGTCGGACATGAATGAAAAGGTTGTTCATATAGCCCGTGTTGCCAAAGTTGTAAAAGGCGGACGCCGTTTCAGCTTTAGTGCTCTCGTGGTTGTAGGAGACGGCCAAGGTCGTGTCGGCGCAGGATTAGGAAAAGCTGGGGAAGTGCCTGAGGCAATTCGCAAAGGCGTAGAAGATGCGAAGAAGAACATGGTAAATATACCAATGCACGGAACCACGATTACTCATCCCATCATTGGAATCTTTGGCGCAGGACAAGTATTGCTAAAGCCTGCTTCTAAAGGAACCGGAGTTATCGCAGGCGGCGCTGTTCGTGCAGTACTCGAAGTTGCTGGAGTCCATGATATCCTAACAAAGTCTTTGGGTTCAGCAAACGCTCATAATATGGTCAATGCGACAATGGCAGCTTTAAAATCTCTCAAGCGTCCAGAGGAGATTGCCAAACTCCGAGGTAAGACCGTAGCAGAAGTTCTAGGTTAAGGAGGGTCGGTCATGAAAGTTAAAGTGACACTGACAAAGAGTCCGATCGGATATTCTAAAGCACAACACAAAGTGTTACAAGCACTTGGTTTAGGAAAAGTCGGATCAAGCGCTGTTCATGAAGACAGTCCTGGAATTCTAGGAATGATTCATAAATGCATGCACTTGGTAACGGTAGAAACAGAAGTTCAATAGAAGGAGGTGTGGGCAAGCATGAAACTGCATGAACTTAAGCCTGCTGAAGGATCAACACATGCACCTAAGCGTTTAGGCCGTGGAGTTGGATCCGGACATGGAAAAACTTCCGGTAAAGGACACAAAGGTCAAAACTCCCGGGCCGGCGGCGGTGTCCGTCCTGGTTTTGAAGGCGGGCAAAACCCACTGTTCCGCAGGATGCCTAAGCGCGGCTTTAATAATATCTCAAGAAAAGAAATTATTGCTGTGAATGTCCGAGATTTGAACCGTTTTGAAGATGGCGCTGAAGTGACGATTGAAAGTCTCTTCGCAAGCGGCCTCATCAAGGCTATCAAAGATGGCGTAAAAATTCTAGCAACAGGGGAATTGACCAAAGCACTGACCGTCAAAATTGACAAAGTCAGCCCAGCAGCGGCAGAGAAGATAGTTGCGGCGGGTGGAAAAGTAGAGGTGGAATAGGATGATTGTCGATTCCCTGAAGAATGCATGGAATGTTGCGGATCTCAGGAAAAAAATCGGTTACACCCTACTGATGTTCCTGATCTTTCGCATTGGAGCACATATTCCTACCCCCTTTATTGATCGTGACATTCTGAATGAAATGTTCGGATCGGGTGCCATGATGAATTTCATGAACACGATTTCCGGTGGTTCCTTCAAAAGTTTGTCTGTCTTTGCCCTGAGTATTACGCCCTATATTACAGCCTCGATTATTTTTCAGCTCTTGACGGTTGTTGTACCATCCCTTGAACGGCTCTCCAAAGAGGGTGACTATGGGCGTAAAAAGATAACTCAATACACACGTTATGCAACGGTTATCTTGGGATTTATTCAGGCATTTGGACTGACTTTTGGGATACGTGGTGCATTGACTATTCCTAGCCCTGCTATGAAGTGGCCAATTTATCTACTGGTGGCATTAGTATTGACTGCCGGAACCGCATTTCTGATGTGGCTTGGGGAGGCAATCACTGAAAAGGGTATTGGAAACGGTATTTCGCTGATTATCTTTGCAGGAATCGTTTCACAAATCCCTTCCGCCATTACTTCACTGTTTAGTATGTTGAGAGTTGGAGAAATCAATGTCCTGTCGATTATCGGCTTGCTGCTCATCGTTACATTTATCATAGCCGGCGTTATCTACGTACATGAAGGGCAACGTCGAGTTACTGTTCAGTATGCTAAGAGAGTAGTCGGTCGTCGAGTGTATGGAGGACAGAGTAGCCATATCCCACTCAAAGTAAACCAAGCTGGAGTAATTCCGGTAATCTTCGCTATTTCCTTACTGGCATTTCCGCAAACGATTGCCTCATGGATGCCGACTTCAGGATTTTCTAGGTTTGTTAACGTCTGGTTTAGCATGAATGGTAGTCTAACTTCCATCCCTTATTTACTGCTTTATGGTGCGCTCATCATATTCTTCACGTACTTCTACACAGCGATTACGTTCAACCCAGTTGACGTAGCAGAAAACTTGAAGAAGTACGGAGGATTCATCCCTGGCCTTCGACCTGGGCGACCTACGGCAGAATATTTATCAAAAATATTAAACCGTATTACACTAGCAGGTGGTTTATTTCTAGCTTTGATTGCAGTTTTACCGACACTAGTTATTGGACTCACTGGTCTTAAGAACATCTATTTTGGTGGAACTTCCCTTCTGATCGTAGTTGGGGTTGCGCTCGAGACGATGAAACAGATTGAATCCCAACTTATGTCGAGGCATTATCAAGGGTTTATGAAATAGAGGAGGCAGAGAGAGATGAAAATAATCTTAATGGGTGGCCCAGGAGCAGGTAAAGGAACTCAAGCTAATCCACTAGTCGAACGCTTTAATTTCCCTCATATTTCTACGGGTGACATGTTTAGAGCGGCTATTAAAGATGGTACTGCACTTGGTTTAAAAGCCAAATCGTTTATGGATGCTGGCGGATTAGTTCCAGATGAAGTGACGATTGGAATTGTCGCAGAAAGATTAGCTCAGCCGGATTGTGTCGAAGGATTTCTCCTTGACGGTTTCCCGCGTACTCTGGCGCAAGGCAGTGCACTAGCAGCCATTTTGGATAAACTCGGCATGAAGCTTGACGGTGTGATCAATATTGAAGTCGACGAAGCGGTGTTAATCCCTCGCTTAACAGGACGTCGCATCTGCCGTAAGTGTGGATCATCTTATCACATGGTCTTTAACAAACCCGAACAAGAAGGGGTTTGTGGTCAATGTGGAGGAGAACTTTATCAGCGAACAGATGACAACGTAGAAACTGCGCAGAATCGTTTAAGTGTTTACAATTCGCAGACTGAACCTTTGATTAATTTCTATCAAGAACAAGGTTTGCTTAAACGTATTAATGGCGACCAGCCAATTGACCAAGTTTTTGCGGATATTTTGAAAGCATTGGGCTAAACAGAATGATTGAGCTGAAAAATGCGAATCAACTAGAATTAATGCGTAATGCAGGGCGAATCGTTGCTGAAACACTTGAATTAGTGCGTGAGTACGCTAAGCCTGGGGTTACCACTCTTGAATTGGATCGCATAGCTGAGAATTTTATTCGTGCGCAGGGTGCCATACCAGCGTTCAAAGGATACAATGGTTTTCCGGCAACGCTGTGTACCTCTGTCAATGAACAAGTTGTTCATGGAATACCCAGTTTAAGGTATTTAGATTCTGGGGATATTATCAGTATAGATTGTGGAGCGCACAAAGATGGTTTTTTTGGAGATGCGGCTGTAACCTTAGCTATTGGGGAAGTCGATGAAGATATCCAAACACTCTTGAAGGTGACTCAAGAATCGCTGATGTTGGGAATTTCACAGGCGAGGATAGGTAATCGCCTCTATGACGTCTCACATGCGGTCCAAAAGCACGTGGAAGCGAATAAGTTTTCTGTAGTGCGAGACTATGTTGGGCACGGTATTGGTAGGGCCATGCATGAGGATCCCCAGATCCCGAATTTTGGCAAGCCCGGCCGGGGACCACGACTCGAGGTAGGTATGGCCTTGGCTATTGAGCCCATGGTGAACATGGGTACGCATGAAGTGCAGACGCTAAAGGATCGCTGGACCGTGGTTACCAAAGATAACCGGCCATCGGCCCATTTCGAACACACGGTTGCGATTACGGAAAATGGCCCAGAAATTCTAACTCGATGTTAGGTGCGAGGCATAGGATTGTCAGAGGAGGGATGATAGCATGTCAAAAGAAGACGTTATTGAAGTAGAAGGTAAGGTCTTGGAGCCGTTGCCCAATGCCATGTTCCAGGTTGAGTTAGCCAATGGACACAAGGTTTTGGCACATGTCTCTGGGAAGATACGTATGAATTTTATCAGGATTCTTCCAGGGGATCGGGTCACAGTGGAGCTTTCTCCCTATGATCTATCTCGAGGACGAATCACATACAGGTTTAAGTAAGGACCAAAGGGAGGGATTACAGTGAAAGTAAAGCCTTCTGTTAAAAAGATCTGTGAAAAATGTAAAATTATTCGTCGCCATGGTATAGTCATGATCATTTGTGAAAATCCGAAACACAAGCAAAGACAAGGCTAAAAAGTTTCGGTTGCGCGGCTGATTGGAGTGCAAACTTCAATTGCACCGATTTTATATTGAGACAGAACTAAATAGTTGGAGGTGTAAATTTTAGATGGCACGTATCGCTGGAGTAGACTTACCGCGCGAGAAACGTTTAGAGGTTGCCCTGACCTATATTTTTGGGATTGGGCTCCCAACTTCACATAAGATTCTCGCCAAAACAGGCGTAAGTCCAGATGTCCGAGTGCGTGACCTCTCGGAAGACGAGGTCAGCAAACTCCGGGAAGTCATTGATAAAGAGTTCAAGATTGAAGGCGACTTGCGTCGCGAAGTTTCCCTCAATATCAAGCGTCTTATGGAAATTGGCTCTTATCGTGGCTTACGCCATCGTCGTGGACTTCCTGTACGGGGTCAGCGCACGAAGACCAATGCTCGTACCCGTAAGGGGCCGGCTAAGACTGTTGGAGCAAAACGCAAAAAGTAAAAAGGGGGGATAACCGAGATGGCACGTAAAGTTGTCCGGACAAAACGCCGGGAACGTAAGAATATTGAAAGTGGAATTGCTCATATCAAATCTACTTTCAACAATACCATGGTGACCATTACGGATACCAGCGGGAATGCACTCTCCTGGTCCAGTGCGGGTTCCCTAGGTTTTAAAGGATCTCGCAAAAGCACACCATTTGCAGCTCAAATGGCTGCAGAAACCTGTGCTAAAGTTGCGATGGAACATGGCTTAAAAGACGTAGAATGCTACGTAAAAGGACCTGGAGCAGGACGAGAAGCTGCTATTCGAGCTCTTCAAGCGGCAGGTTTAGAAGTTAATCTCATTAAAGACGTGACACCGATTCCACACAATGGCTGTCGGCCACCGAAACGCAGAAGGGTATAGGAGGTGTGTAATCATGGCTAGATATACAGGACCAGTCTGTCGCTTATGCCGTCGAGAAGGAATGAAACTATTCCTCAAAGGGGAACGTTGCTATACCGGAAAGTGCGCGATTGACCGACGTGCTTACGCCCCTGGTCAACACGGTCAAGCCCGTGCTAAGAAGCCTACTGAATATGGTCTACAGTTAAGAGAGAAACAAAAAACTCGTCGCATCTACTGTGTAATGGAAAAACAATTCCGAAGCTACTTTGATGAGGCTGCTCGTACTAAAGGGGTAACGGGTGAAAACCTGCTGGCTTTGTTGGAACGTCGACTCGATAATGTCGTGTTCCATTTGGGTTTTGCATCATCCCGCCCAGAAGCTCGACAACTTGTCAATCATGGCCATTTTACCATTAACGGCAAAAAGGTTGATATTCCTTCTTATTCAGTACGTTCTGGAGAGGTTATTGCTGTTAAAGAGGGTAGTAAGAGTTCACCACGAATGAAACAACTTCTTGAAAATCTGGGTTCTCGTACTGTTCCCGGTTGGTTAAGCTTGGATTCCAATGCTGCTGCTGGAACTGTAGTCGGACTACCAACTCGTGAAGATATTCAACTGCCAATCCAAGAACACCTCATCGTGGAGAAATACTCCCGTTAATGTTGACGTTCTACCCATATGGGTCGGATGGTTTGTATATCAAGTTCCCGAGAAAGAAGGTGCATTCCGATGTTAGAAATCGAGAAGCCCAGAATCGAGTGTATCGAGCGTTCAGAAGATAACTCCTATGCAAAATTTATTGTTGAACCTTTGGAGCGTGGATATGGAATTACCTTAGGAAATTCCCTGAGGAGAATTCTACTATCCTCTCTTGAGGGGTCAGCGGTAACATCAGTCAAAATCGAAGGGGTACTCCACGAGTTCTCGACGATTCCGGGTGTTTTAGAAGACGTAACGGACATTATTCTCAATCTTAAGTCCCTCGCGCTGAAAGGCTATACGGATGAACCTAAAGTTATTCGTATAGAAGCTCAGGGCGAAGGGGTAGTAATGGCCGGAGATATCATAACCGACCCAGATATTGAGATCTTGAACACTGACTTGAAGATTGCCACATTAGATCATGATGGTCGGTTATTCATGGAAATGACAGTTGAACGTGGTCGCGGCTACGTTCCAGCTGACAAGAACAAGAAGCCAGATCATGTCATAGGAGTTATCCCTATCGACTCCATCTTTGCCCCGATTTATAAGGTCAACTACACGGTAGAGGATACCCGGGTTGGTCAAATCACGGACTATGACAAGTTAACTCTTGAAGCATGGTCCAATGGCAGTATTTCACCAGAGGAGGCCACCAGTTCGGCAGCTAAAATTCTGAGTGAACATCTGCGCCTTTTCATGGGACTCACTGATAAACTCAATAGCGTTGAGGTTTTGGTGGAAAAGGAAGAAGAAGCCAAAGATAAAATCCTCGAAATGACGATTGAGGAACTTGATCTGTCCGTTCGTTCTTACAACTGCCTCAAACGGGCAGGAATTAACTCGGTTGAAGAGTTGACTCAAAAAACGGAAGAAGACATGATTAAAGTGCGTAACCTTGGTCGTAAGTCTTTGGAAGAAGTGGAATTTAAACTTAAAGATTTAGGTTTATCGTTCCGACCTGCCGAGGACTAATTCGGTGCAAAAGGAGGGGAATGTAATTGGCTTACCGCAAGTTGGGAAAAAACACAGGTCATCGCGGGGCAATGTTGCGTAACATTGTCACTTCCCTGTTAAGACATGAGCGTATTCAAACGACTGAAGCACGTGCCAAAGAATTGAATGCCATTGCTGAAAAGATGATTTCACTTGGCAAACAAGGCGATCTGGCTGCACGGCGTTTAACGATGGCTTATCTGATGGATGAAGATGTTGTAACAAAATTGTTTGAGACCATTGCGCCGAAATATGCTGACCGTCAGGGAGGCTATACTCGTATCATGAGACTCGGCTTACGTCGGGGAGATGCTGCCACCATGGTAATCATCGAACTCGTATAATGCGTGTCGTTAAAGACCGGGTTGCTTACGTTGTGAAGCATGCCCGGTCTTTGCTGTACTATCTGAGGGGGTGATCTCGTGAAACATAGGAATGTGCTAAAAGTGCAGAATATCCGTTATCGTGATATATTAAACGGAGTAAGTTTAGACTGGCACCAGGGAGAGATCATTGCTCTATTAGGTGCGAACGGGTCAGGTAAATCGACCTTGGCGCGGCTCTTGGCCGGGTTATTGGAACCTGAGGTTGGAGAAATCCAGTTTACAGTGGATGGTACCGTCTGCACATGGAATACAGTACAGCGCTGGCAGAAGATCGGGCTTGTTGGGCAACATCCCAGACGACAAATGATTGGCGCAACGGTCGCCGAAGAGTTAAGCTTTGGACTTTTGAACCTTGGCAAAGATCCAAGGTGGGTGCGGCACAAAGTGCGGGAGTTAGCAGGCGCAATAGGTCTGCAGGGAAAAGAAGATCAGTCTCCTGCTACCCTTTCAGGAGGGGAACGTCAAAGACTTGTTGCCACTGCGATCTTAGCAATGCAGCCATCCTTTCTAGTTTTAGACGAGGCCTTAAGTATGCTGGATGCCCGATCACAAGCCAACCTGCTCGATCTTTTAATGCAGGCCCGTCCAGAAACAGGTCAACTGTGGATTACCCATGATGCAGAATTAGCAAGCAAAGCAGATCGAGTGCTAGTCTTGCAAGGGGGTAAACTTGATGATTTGAGTAAACCAGGTGAAGCCTTTAATGACACCCAGGTAAAATCGTTGTACGGTATCCAGAGCTTGTTGGACATGACATACTTTAATGACTTTCAGGACTCGGAAACATCAATAAAAGACATAGATGACAGGAACTGCAGGTATAACTCAGATAACCCAGGTGACTCAGGTAACTCAGATGACTCGAAGAGCTCTAACACAGCGGAGGGGCAAGATCAACCAATTATTAAGTGGAATCAGACTAATTTTGAATCCCGCTTATCGATTAATAAAGTGATTAAAGCCGGCGAATTTGTAGGTATAGTCGGACCATCAGGTTCGGGGAAAACGACCCTTCTCGAGAGTGTTATGGGCTTTATCCTGCCAACAGAAGGGCAGCTTACAGTTTGTGGAGAACGTTTATCAAAGTCATCCCTAAATACTTTGCGTAGAAAAACCCGTTTTTTACTTCAGGAGGCTGGCGAATACCTCATTGGCCGAAGTGTCTACCACGAAATTTATTATGGGGACACTATAAAAAACTTGAAGCTGAAAACTCAAGATAGACTATCATATATCGAAAGTTTTGGTATCCCGGCACGCTTAGCCGAGGTTTCCCCCGAGCGCCTAAGTGGCGGAGAACGACAAAAAGTTGCTCTGGCTGCTGCTTTGAGAACTCATCCAGAGATTCTTTTACTAGACGAGCCCTTAATAGGACTCGATGTAATGAGTCGCGCCAGTATTCAAGCCATCATCTCCGCTTTGGAGAATATTACGATTCTGTATGTTACCCATGACTTGAGAGAAATTATACAGGATGTTGATCGGATTTGGCTGGTGGAAGAAGGAAAGATAGTATTAGATTGTTCAGCAGAGTGTTGGCAAGAGCATAAGGAGCAATTACAAGCAGCTGGCGTCCGCTGTTAAAGGAGGGAGACTTGAAATTAAAGTCTTTGAACTCTACTGGCCAAGCAACAGCACCTTACACCGTCTAGACCCAAGAGTAAAGGTAGGAGGATTAGCTGTCTTGTCGTTATTAATGACAATGACGCAATGGCAGGGGCTTGCCTTAACTTCCCTTGTCCTTTTGGGGTTGGTTATTTTAGGACGTACCCCCCTTAGACTCTATCGTTCGCTCATGGTGGTCTTATTTTGGATGGGGTTGTTCTATGGACTGTCCATAGGATGGGTTTGGCCAGAAGGCAACGCCTTTTGGCAGGGACATTGGTCCATGACCGGCTTGACACAAGCGGCGGAATTGCTTTGGCGAGTTTTACTGATTTTTGGGTTAACACGCCTATATTCAGCCGTTACAAGGCCCCTCGAACAAGGATTAGGAATAGCGTATTTTTTTAGTCCACTGATCAGAATCAGTCCCAAGGCCTCTGATTTCGCTCTTTTACTAACGTTGACACTGAGATTTATTCCTCTCATCGTCGAAGAAGCCTTTATTTTATGGAAGGCGAGACTACTAAAAGGTGAGTGGCCTACTTCGTGGCTTAAACGCGTTAGTGAGGTAACGCAACTTATTGTGCCGCTTCTTCTCTTAAGTCTGAAAAGAGCAGAAGAACTTGCTGAAAATCTAATGGCAAGAGGGTATTGTACGGGAAAGTACCGACCTCTTATTCTTCAAGAGCGTTCTATTGATGATTATGCTGGAGTTCTAGTCATAGTGGTTTGGGGAGTATTATTGCTGATATTAGGTTAGACTGAATTCACTGACGCGGAGGCAGGAAATTAATGCGAAATATTCGTCTGAAAGTAGCCTATGACGGAACAAACTATCATGGCTTCCAGCGACAGGATAAAACTCATGGCCCAACCATTCAGGGAACCCTGGAATCGACCTGGGCGAGACTCGTAGAAGAAGAGGTAACTCTTGCTACAGCAGGACGCACCGATGCTGGTGTTCATGCCTCCGGGCAAGTCACGAATTATATGACAACTGCAAGGATACCTGAAGAGAAAATTCCTAAGGCCTTTAACAGCTTGTTACCAAGAGATATTCGCGTCCTTCAGGCAGATCGTGTACCCGATGATTTTAACGCGCGTTGGTCGGCTAGATGGAAACGTTATGATTATAATATCGACAATCGTCGAATCCCGGATATTTTTCAGCGACTCTATGCAGCTCATGAACCTATTCCCTTGAATGTTGATAAAATGCAACTAGCAGCCAGCTTTCTAGAAGGTCGTCATAATTTCAAAACCTTTGCAGCTGCTGGTGGTGTAAGTAAGACGTTTGAACGGACTATTTATCGGTGTCAGGTTAAAGAGGACCACCGTTTAATAAAGGTATCTTGTGTGGGGGATGGATTTCTTTATCACATGGTTCGTATCATGGTAGGAACGCTCATAGATGTAGGGAAAGGGCGAATCCTTCCTCAGGAAATTCCGGATATTATCGCCAGTCAAGAGCGGAAACGGGCACGTGTGATTGCTCCAGCCCATGGGTTAACCCTTGTTCATGTGAACTACACGGAAGAAACTCCGTTTGATGTCTTTGAGGACCTCAAAATATAACTTGACATCAGCGTGTAATTTTTATAGAATATAAACATGAGTTTTTATGTCTTGGTTATGATTGAGCCCCATGACTGAGCATTGGCCGCGAGCATGATTGAGCCCCATGCGAGTGAGAATAAAACAGAAAACTGCTAATTGGAGGGAAAGTAATGACTACGTTTTTTGCGAAAGCACAAGACCAGGAGCGCAAATGGTATATCATTGACGCTGAGGGAATCCCCTTGGGTCGTATTGCTACTGAAGCAGCACGTCTCCTGAGAGGTAAACATAAACCGACATTCACGCCTAATGTTGACACAGGGGACCATGTCATAATTATTAATGCAGAAAAATTAGTGTTAACAGGGAATAAACTCAACGATAAGATGTATCGTCGTCACTCCGGATATCCTGGTGGGTTAAAAGAAGTACCTTACAAAAAGTTAATGCAAATTATGCCTGAACGAGCTATGGAACATGCCGTGAAGGGAATGCTTCCTCATAACAAGTTGGGCGCCCAGATGTACACAAAGTTAAAAGTGTACAAGGGAGAATCACACCCCCATCAAGCTCAACAACCTGAAATCTGGACAATTCAGTAGATTCAAGGAAGGAGGAAGTTAAAACATGGCAACACAATTACAATATGCTGCAACAGGACGACGCAAAAATGCTATTGCACGCGTTCGCCTTATTCCGGGTGAAGGAAAGTTCATCATTAACAAACGTGAATTAGCGGAGTATTTCGGTAAGAAAACACTGGAAATGATTGTACAACAACCCTTCAACATTACAGACACCTTGGCTAAGTATGATGTTATCGCTCTCGCACACGGAGGTGGCACCACCGGCCAAGCTGGCGCGATACGTTTAGGTATTGCTCGTGCTTTACTGAAGGCGGACAGTAGTCTTCGTCCAAGTCTTAAAAGAGCTGGTTTCCTGACACGTGACCCACGTATGAAGGAACGTCGTAAATACGGCTTGAAGAAAGCTCGTAAGGCTCCACAATTCTCGAAACGTTAAGATTCACTATTACGACGGCAAAATTATTCATATTGTCTCAGCAAGGAAGGGATTTATCCCTTCCTTTTTTACGTGTTTACTACCGGTATTGAGAAAAAGACAGTATTTTGACAAGCCAAACGCATATTCTGATTATCTCTCCCATAAGGTAAGACGGAATAGACTAGGGGAGGGATAAGCATGAGACCGATTTGGGTTGTAACTGTGAAACGACGTAAGGTATATTTAGGAATTGTGCTTGCGCTATTTTTGACGTTTGTTCTCGTGGGCGGTTTCGGGGGACAGGATAAAGAAATATGGAGCTGGACATTAGGGGACCGCGTTGTCTTGATTGATGCTGGTCATGGGGGCGTGGATCCGGGCGCGGTGGGTATAAGCAAGGTGCTGGAAAAGGATGTTACTTTGGCCGTGTCCAAACGCCTGCAAGCCCTTATTCAGCAAAGTGGAGCTAAGAGCATAATGGTTCGAGTGGAGGACCGCGACTTAGGAAGCTCTCAGGGACTCGCGAAACGTAAACGAGAGGATTTAGCGCAACGTATTCAGCTGGCAATGGATACTCAAGCTGAAGTCTACCTTAGCATTCACGCTAATAGTTTTCCTGACGCAAAACTCACTGGAGCACAGACCTTTTATCATGCAGATTCACCGGAAGGAAAGCTACTAGCTCAATCAATTCAACAGGAATTGAATATCATGACCAAGGGTAAACGAGTAATTAAAGGAAATCAGGATATCTATGTTTTGAAAAAGGCAAACCAGGCTGCAGTCACAGTTGAACTCGGTTTTCTTTCTAATCTTGAGGAAGAACAGTTATTAACGACACCTGAATATCAACAACAGCTTGCTGTTGCTATTTATAAAGGTTTAACAGTATATTTTAGCAAACAATTTGAAGGGTCTAAAAATCCATGACGCTTGAAAATATTTATGGAATAAACATTGAAAATGTTTAAGAGATAATCAGAGAAGAATAAGGAAAATGTGACTTAGGAAATGTAAGGAAATAATTAGTAAGAATATCTTGCAGAAGATTGTTGTATTTTGCAGGAAATTCTATTTAAAATAGCGAATAGTGTTTTGGTAGATAAACCTTCAATATTCAGAGACAGATAATGAAGGTCTTATTGGATAAATGGAGGAGGCGCTTGACATTATTCCTTTGGGATTATTTCTTTTAGGGGTTGTATTTTTGTTAATAGGATGGCGTTGGCAGAGTCCGCGCAGTGAGGAAAATCTTACTGTATTTAAAGGGTTGGCATATTTGAGAAGCGAGATTTTAAGAGTACAGGATCGGGTTCATGTTTTGGAAGACGAAGTTCTAAAAACAAAACTATTGTACAATAGTGGTGAAAATAAACCAGTAGTCGTCGATAACAAGGACTTAGATATCAAGGCAAATAATGAAAAGGTTGCAGTCTCCAAGGAACTACAAGATCAGAAAACTGGCCTAAAAAAACTTGAGCATCAGGAAATCGGGCTGAAAGAGCCAGAGCACCAAGAAATTAAGCTTAATGGAGTTGGACCTGGTAAAGTTGAACTTAAAAAGGTAGGCCTTAATGGCGCAGAACCCATACAAAAGGCTAGAATCTATTCTATTAGTCCTCAGGAACAAAGAGAACGAAGTAATACTGCTGCTAAACGGCGGCTCGACGAAAAAGCTGAATCAAGGCTACGGGCTTCCAACGACGCTCCTCTAGCGGATCATCATATCTCAGGGAAATTCAGAGAGGTCATAGAGCTTGCTGCTCAAGGGCAACGTATTCCTGAAATTTCTCAGCGCTTATTAATCAGCCAGGATGCGGTAAGGATGGTCTTGAGTATGCAGTCTAAGGGAGGAGTCCGATGAAAATAACACGCTCCTATTGGCTCGGTTTAGGTTCTGGGCTTATATTAAGTGCGTTGTTGACTATGGTTTTCTCCCCGCTACAGGGACAAGCTCTAGCGCCTAGGGATTCTTCGCCTGTTACTGACGTGAAGCAACCACTTCCTACCCCCTCTGAGCCTGATCCCATAAAATCTCCAGAAGCAACACAACCCACTCAGGTTGACCAATCTAGTGAGCAAAGTACCACCACCCCTATTGATCGGCAGTTTGTCATTCCTAAGGGGTCAAGTGCTGAAAAGATAGCAGATCTGTTAGTGGCGCAAGGTTTTATAAAGGATAAGGAAACCTTCTTATTAGACGCTCGTCAACAGAGGGTTGAAAGACGATTCACGGCAGGGACGTTTAATTTGTCAGAGGGTCTTACCACTGAAGAATTGCTACATCGCCTAGTTAAATAATAAAAAGGACAAGGAATTTTGCGAGACCGCAAAAGTACCTTGTCCTTTTATTTGCCCTCTTTTTAGAATTTAAAGGGTTAATTTTGGATAATTTAGTAATATGATTGCCAAGAAAAAGGATTGTGGGTTAAAATGGAATTGCCAAGATTATTACTTCCTGTGAAACATTTGATGGCAGTTAAACGTACTAAAGAGTGAGAGGATACTGCGAGTTTTAAAACTCAAGATTGGAGCCTGAATGGAATGAAAGATGCCGAGATAATTCGGCAAGTACTAGCAGGTCATCACGAACAATATGCTGGCCTTGTCCAACGTTATCAGGAACCGTTAGTACACTTTTTGCGGCGAATGCTAGGATCAGACGAGGATGTATTTGATTGTGCACAGGAGGCCTTTATAGCTGCCTATCGAAATCTATACCGCTACTCTGAAGAACACCCGTTTCGGGGCTGGTTATATGCGATAGCGCGCAATAAAGCCCTTGACCTTTTACGTAAACGAGGTAGAGAGGTTGCGGTGATCTTAGATGAAAATCTCCCAGATCAGCAACCAAGACCAGAGGATATTTTGTTAGCGAAAGAGCAAGCTACTATGCTTTCCAAGGTGTTGAATGAGCTTCCGGAACATTATGCGCAGGCACTTTATCTGCGCTTTCATCAAGAACTTTCCTACAAGGAAATCGCTGTCGTCTTACAAGTACCTGTAAGTCGAGTCAAGACTTATATCCACCGTGGAAAAGATAGACTGCGTCAGCAACTGGAAAGGAGGGATATCCATGAAGAAGACGAACGACATACTGTGGACTCAAATATTTCAGGATAAACCCATCCCACGGGAAACCATGGGGAATTTCCACACTGAGCTAATGGCCAAGATTTTAGGACACCCAGTAAATTTTGCAGAGGAAATTCATCTTGGGCAGCGTAGAAAATGGGGGATTGGGTTAGCCGCTTGCTTAATGATTTCCGGAGTTGCTTTCGGAATTTTTTTGTGGTTGGGAAGTGATGTGCTCTATCGAGGACTCAATTCATTGCTGATTATGCTGTCTGGATTACCTTATGTTGCTGATCTCCTGCAAGTTGGAAATCAAATTGTCCAAAATATGTTACTTTTACGAGAGCTGAAAATAGGTATAAGTCTTCTCTGGGGAGTGCTATCTTGGCCGCTGCTAGGAATTTTATCCGTTATTGTGGTCTTTAAACGTTCAAACTCGGTGTATCATGAAAGGCCCTTAGTTTAATATCGAGCGTCTTCATTCGATGGCATATCCAGGGCGCTATGCCCTGGAGAGTTTAAACTAGATTTCGGATGGAGAGGAACTCCCCCGAAGTAAGTTTTCTAGATATAATGAGAAATAGAGAAGAGAGATGGGATGCTCCATGGATGCGATTAAGGCTTTTTTTAGAGATCAGGCACAGCATCTACGTAATGAAGTATGGGAAGTAGCCCGTCAAATCGGGGAGCATCCCGAGCTCGGCTATAAGGAATACTTTGCCTGCGAAGCGTTAAGTCGCTTTCTTCAGAAGCACGGGTTTAAAGTGAGCCGAGGGATCGCGGGAGTGGAGACGTCGTTTATTGCTCGTTTTTCAGGTACCCGTCCTGGGCCCAAGATTGCTTACTTAGCAGAATATGATGCTTTACCGGATGTTGGCCACGGTTGTGGGCACAATTTAATTGGAGCCAGCAGTGCAGGGGCTGCGGTCATTTTGAGTAAGAGTTTAGAACTGTCTGGGGAAGTTTTAGTGATTGGTGCTCCTGCGGAAGAAACTAGTGGCGCAAAAGTGACCTTGGTTGAGAAGGGAATCTTTGCTGACATTGATGTGGCCATGATGGTTCATCCAGGCAGTCAATACGTCCCTATTATTACTAGCCTTGCGCTAGATGCCTTAGAGTTTACGTTTCATGGACGAGCTGCCCATGCAGTGGCTGCTTCTCATTTTGGGATTAATGCTTTGGATGCTTTAATTAATTTCTTTGTAGGTATCAACGCGCTCAAAAAACAGATTCCTCAGGACATGAAAGTTAATGGGATCATAACTGAGGGGGGAACAGCCCCTAATATTGTTCCGGAACGTGCTGTGGCAAGGTTTTACCTACGGGCTCGAAAGCGTAAAGATTTAGATGATTTGAGAGAACAGGTGATTCGTTGTGCTGAAGGGGCTGCTTCGATGGTCTCAGCTCATATGACTTGGCAAAAATTTGAGTTTTCCTATGATGAAATGCATACGAATTTATCCTTAGCAGAATGCTTTACCAGAAACCTCCTCAAAATGGGGGTTTCTCAAGTAGCACCACCGCAAACTGCTATGGGGTCCGTAGACATGGGAAATGTCAGTCGTGTCGTACCGTCAATCCATCCCTATCTTACGTTAGGGACAGGAACAGAAATCCCACATACGCGTGATTTTGCTCAAGCCTCGCTCTCTTCGGATGGGGAAAGCTTAGTTTTGCTAGCAATGCAAATACTAGCCTTAACCGGCTGGGATGTTCTAACGGACAAAAAACTTTTACGACAAATCAAGCGAGAATTTCGCTTGAATAAGTGATTTTTCGATCGATACTGGGTACATTATTAAAGTGGATACATAAATAATATCAGAAAAGAGGGGAAGAACCCCCTCTTTTCTTTAAGGTAGTATTGAATTTTTATGCATATATATGTATAATTATTAAAATTAGAATGAGCAAAATATCTGCTGGGCATGATCCAGTAAGGGGGGCAAGATATGAAAGTTGGAGTGTTAGGTGCCACAGGGTATGCAGGGCAAGAGTTAGTGCGGTTATTGTGTAGACATGAAGAGGTGAATGATTTATATCTCGCCTCGTCTAGTGTAGCCGGTGAAGCATATGAAGCGATTTATCCCCATTGGCATAATCAGAACGTAGGGATCTTACAGGATGAAAATGTTCCGGATCTGGATGTGCTGTTCTGTGCGCTTCCTCATGGTTTGACGGCGGAGAGAACGAGTGCCTTTTTGGCCCGTAAGATAAAAGTGATTGATCTGGGAGCAGATTTTCGTTTGAATTCAGCAGAGGTCTATGAGCAATGGTACAAGATTAAGCATCCAGCGACTGAGCTTCTTAAAGAGGCAGTTTACGGTTTACCAGAACTCTATCGTGAGCAAATTAAAGGACACTCCCTAATAGCTAATCCAGGTTGTTATCCGACCGCTACCTTGCTTGCTTTAGTCCCCTTGTTACGTCAGAAGTTGTTGCAGACGAGGAATTTGATCATTGATGCAAAATCAGGTGTTTCAGGGGCCGGAAGAGGGGTCTCGTTAGGGGTTCACTATTCTGAGGTCAATGAAAATTTTAAGGCTTACGGAGTGGCAAGTCATCGTCATACTCCAGAAATCGAACAAGAACTTTCGCGCGCTGCTGGGCAACCACTCCTTGTAAATTTTACGCCCCATTTAGTCCCCATGACGCGTGGGATGCTAGTTACTATCTATGCTACGGTTCAGGAGGGGGTCCAAGAAGCGGATTTGCGCAAGTGTTGGATGGAGCAGTATGAAGAAGAGCCCTTCATTCATATCTTGCCAGAGGGTACCTGGCCCCAAACGAAGTTCTCCAGTGGGAGTAACCATGCCTTTTTACAATTGACCGTTGACCAAAGAACTGGCAATGCGATTATCGTGGCAACGATCGATAATCTAATGAAGGGTGCAGCAGGTCAGGCCGTACAAAACATGAATCTAGCAATGGGCTGGCCTGAAGGGAAAGGCCTTCAAGGAACCGCCTTATGGCCCTAATGCAAGCTGAGGACGGTTCCTGACTTGCATATCACTATCATGACTTGCACTTCACGTGCATCCTAACTGACATCAGGGACCTGTTCAGTGCAAGTCGGAGTGAAAGTCGAAAACGCTGCTAACTTGCACCAGATGCATTAAAACCATTTGTAATTTTAATCTTAGGGATATGTTCGTGCTAAGGGGTTGTGATAACTAAAAACGATCGCTTATCCAATCGATGGACATACACGTCTACAAGTGGGTGTGGGACCCCGGTGGAATGGCGCTAGAAACTAACTTATATTAGTAAAGGAGAGTGTGAATTAGTGGATAACACAGAAAAAGCTTGGAAGTTGATTGACGGCGGCATAGCTGCCCCCAAAGGATTTTATGCTGCTGGTGTCCAAGCAGGAATTAAAAGTAAGGATAAGTATGATGTAGCGCTTATTTTTTCTGATGTTCAAGCGCAAGCGGCTGGTGTATATACTCGAAACCTGGTCAAGGCTCACCCTCTATATTTAACTCAGCGCCATTTGGAGAATGGCCTAGCCCGAGCAATTGTCGTTAATAGTGGGAATGCCAATGCCTGTGTTGGAGAATTTGGCGATAAGGCGGCCTTTGCCATGGCTGAAGTAGCAGGTATGTATTTGGCTGTACCGACTGAGGACGTACTGGTAGCCTCGACAGGTGTGATCGGGGTTGAAATGCCGCTCGATCGAGTCTTAAATGGTATTCGGTCGGCGAGTTCACTTCTACTTAACGATGTGGTCAAAGGGATTCGTGGGCAGAAGGAAACGGCTGATGAAGGGGCACACCGGGCAGCTCTAGCGATTATGACAACGGATACGATGGTGAAAGAATATGCATATGAGCTTCCCTGTGCACAGGGAGGTGTGATTCATCTTGGAGCGATCGCCAAAGGATCGGGGATGATTCACCCCAATATGGGTACTATGTTAGGCTTCTTAACGACGGATGCGCTCCTGCCTTCAGAAGAATTGCAGGATATCCTGCGTGAAGCGGTAGAAGAAAGTTTCAATATGGTGACGGTCGATGGGGACATGAGTACAAATGATATGGTGCTCTTGATGGCAAACGGGGCTTCTGGAGTGGCTCCGACCGGAGAAGACCGCTCTAACTTCGAGAAGATGATCAAAATGATGTGTATTAAGCTCGCCCAAGATATTGCTCGAGATGGAGAAGGGGCCAGCAAGTTTATGGAAGTGACGGTATCGGGGGCCAAAACAAAAGACGATGCCCGAAAGATCGCACGGAGTATTTGTGGTTCGAGTTTGGTCAAGACCGCAATGTTCGGAGAAGATGCCAATTGGGGACGGATTTTAGCGGCTGCTGGCTATGCTGGTGCAGAGTTTGATCCTGAAAAGGTCGATGTCTTGCTGGGGAATCTCATCGTTGCCGAAGGGGGCAAAGGAGTCGAGTTTTCAGAAGAGCAGGCCAAGGTAATTCTAAGTGCAAAAGATGTCCTGATTAGCTTGTATCTTCACAACGGGGAAGAACAAGCTACAGCCTGGGGATGCGATCTTACGCACGAGTACGTCACCATTAATGGGAGTTATAGAACTTAAGAACTCGGTAACAGTTAGAGTTTAGATGCGTTGAAGGGTAGGGGCAATTCATGAATTGCCCATGCTAGCGATAAGAGTCATAGTTGATGATGGAGGTGGTACTTGAGATGGAAATGACACCGATGGAACAAGGTTTAGGTAAAGCTCGGGTTTTAGTAGAAGCTCTTCCGTATATTCAAAAATTTGCAGGTAAAACTGTGGTTATTAAGTATGGTGGGCATGCCATGGTGGATCCGGTATTGAAGGAATCCGTCATTATGGATGTTCTACTCTTGCATTCTGTGGGGATACGTCCCGTTTTGGTCCACGGAGGAGGCCCGGAGATCAATGCCATGTTGAAGAAGATGGGGATTGAAAGTCAGTTTGTACGGGGGCTAAGAGTGACCGATGCCCAAACCATGGAGATCGCCCAAATGGTCTTACTCGGTAAATTGAATACAGAGATGGTATCTCTGCTCAATCGCTTTGGTGGAAAGAGTGTTGGTTTATCGGGCAAAGATGCACAGCTACTTGTTGCAACTAAGAAGCCCATGCAGATGCCCAATGACCAAGGGAAGATGGAAGAAGTAGATTTAGGGTGTGTCGGAGAAATCCAGAATGTTAATCCAGATATTCTCGAGACCTTACTCGGACAAGGCTATATTCCCGTGATTTCACCTGTTGCCAGCGGGGAAGGCGGGGAAACGTATAATGTCAATGCAGATACGGCTGCCGGGAAAATTGCAGAGGCACTAAAGGCAGATAAGTTGCTTCTGCTCACAGATGTTAGCGGGATTCTGCGTGATCTTTCGGATAAGGACTCTCTTATTTCCACAATTTCCAGAGCAGAAGTCGATCAACTGGTGGAGCAGGGAATCTTGAGCGGAGGAATGCTGCCTAAAGTTGAGTGCGCTGTTTCGGCGTTAGAAAGTGGCGTGGGCAGTGTGCATATCCTTGATGGACGGTTAAGTCATGCTATATTACTAGAATTATTCACGGATGGCGGTATTGGAACGATGTTCGTATAGGCTATCGCCAGAAGTCAGTGATCAGAGGCCAGAGGCCAGAATTCGTGGTTCGAACACCGAATAGCGAATATCGAATATCGAAAAAGGGGGATGGAGATGTTGAAAGACTTGTCGACTGAAGTAATCATAGAGCATGGAAAAAAAGTTGTGATGAATACCTATGGTCGTCTGCCAATGACGATCGTCAAAGGGGATGGCGTATGGGTTTGGGATTCAGAAGGGAAACAATATTTGGATTTCGTGACAGGACTAGCCGTTAATTCATTGGGGCACAGCCATCCAGCGATTGTTCGTGCTATACAAGAACAGGCTAAAGAGCTTTTACACACTTCAAATATTTACTGGATTCCGAACCAAGTCGATTTGGCAGAACGCTTAGTGCAGAACTCCTTTGCAGATAAAGTCTTCTTCTGTAACAGTGGAGCAGAGGCGAATGAGGCGGCTTTTAAGCTTGCTCGGAAATATGCTAAGAAACATTATGGGGCGCATAAACACGAGGTAGTTACCCTGGAAAATTCCTTTCACGGCCGGACCTTAGCAACTCTCACACTCACAGGACAGATAAAATATCAGGAAGGGTATGATCCGCTTCCCGTAGGATTTGCCTATGCCGCTATTAATGATATCGACGACCTTCGTTCTAAGGTCAATCAAAATACAGCTGCCGTCTTTATTGAACCCATTCAGGGAGAAGGTGGAGTGATTCCTTGCTCGATGGAGTTTCTACAAGAAGCACGAGCTTTGTGTGACGAATTTGGGGCCTTGCTAATTTTTGATGAGGTTCAGTGTGGAGTTGGACGGACAGGAAAGCTCTTTGCCTATGAGTGGAGCGATGTGACACCAGATATTATGACCTTAGCGAAAGCTCTGGGTGGTGGGGTTCCGATAGGGGCGATGCTTGCTACTGACAAAGTGGCCTCAGCGTTTCAGCCCGGTGATCATGCTTCTACCTTTGGCGGTAACCCTTTGGCCACAGCAGCAGGGTGTGCAGTGTTAGATGTAATGCTCGAAGATGGATTTATGGCAGGAGTACAGGAGCGTTCAGAAGAGTTTAAAAAGGGACTTGAACAATTAGCTCAGAAATTTCAGACAGGAGGGCCTGTTAGGGGACAAGGGTTCATATTGGGTTGGCCAGTTTCCAAGTTAGGACCAGAAATTGTGGAGGCTTGCTTACAAAATGGACTACTGATTAACTGTGTTGGTGGTAAAATCTTACGTTTCCTTCCCCCACTGAATGTTGAGAAGCCAGAAATGGATAAAGCCTTGGGCATTCTAGATGATGTGTTAAAAAAGATTTGGAAGTGATTCCAGAAGTCGGAGGTCGGATACCAGAGGTCGGATAGAGGGCAGAAACCTGATGCCAGGGACCAGAAGGAAGAAATCTGAGACCGAAGGTTGATAAGCCAGATACAAATAGCAAACGGCTTTAATAAGTTGGCTTAGATCTAGTTATAGAGGTAGCGGGCTGGCACTAAATAAATAGAGATTTTTCTTCGAGGAGGATGGAATGAAAGCAGCACTCGTACTTGAAACCGGAAAAGTCTTTATAGGGGAGTCTTACGGAGCGACGGGAGAAGCTGTGGGAGAAGTCGTTTTTAACACAGGAATGACAGGTTACCAAGAGGTGTTAACCGACCCATCCTATGCGGGACAGATGGTATGTATGACCTATCCACTAATTGGGAATTACGGTATAAACAGTCAGGATGATCAATCGAAGAAAGCCCAAGTTCAGGGGTTTATCGTGAAAGAGGCAGGTCGTCATCCAAGTCACTGGCAGATGGAGAAAAATCTTTCGAGGACATTAGCCCAATTTGGGGTTGTGGGGATTAAAGGGATTGATACACGCGCTTTAACACGGATTATTCGTGAACACGGGGTTTTGCGCGGAGTAATTACAACACAGATTGAACATCTAGAGGAGTGGATCCCAAGGTTGACGAAGTGGATTTCTCCTACGGATGTTGTGGCTAAGGTCAGCACCCCTGAAATCTACACCTTACCCGCTATATCTGGTGCCCGTACCGAGAGTGAATCGTACCATGTCGTGGTGATGGATTTTGGGATTAAGAAAAATATTTTACAGGCTATGCAGGAGAGTGGGTTCAAATTGACAGTGGTTCC
>NZ_JUEE01000249.1:0-60302 GCF_000802135.1 Desulfosporosinus sp. BICA1-9 | reverse complement strand
TTCCATTCCTTCTTTGTGATCAAACCTTTGCACCGCCTAAGAAACATTTCTTTAGTGCCAAACGTAACCGGCGGAAAGGTCTTACTCTCTTTGAGCACCGTCCAATAGCTTAGCTTGCGCTGACGTTTTGCTAATTTTGAAGTTAATGCTTTGACCTTGCGAACAGATAGCTTCGGGTTTTTAAGTTTCTTAACAAGTGCCTCAACCTTTTTCGTATAGTCTTCATGGTAGAGCTTGACGAGTACATGCTGTGACACAATAGTCTGCCTCGCCGATTCCGCAGCGTCTTTAGCTTGTCGTATATTCAAATTGTACTTATGCGCCACAACTCTCTCCAGATCACCGATCACCTGACCTTCGAGTTGTCGCTTGAATGAGTAGCGAACTGCCGTACAGAAAACGAGCATCATGTGATCTAATAGCGCCTTTTGCTCACTTGTGAGGTCTATTAGATATTAAACAACAGCTACTACCTCCTTTTTTGATTATTTCTTGAAATATTGAGTAAATCCTTTTTTTTATTATAAAAAATAATCACGACGTGATATAGAATTTTCGCAATAAAAAAAGCTCATTTAGGCAAAGTTTAGTTTTCGAAGCGTAAATTAGAATTTTTTTAAAGGATAAGTAAACAAAAGGTGGAATCTTGGTTGCAAAATCTATATAATGATAGCGTCTTCTCTTATTGACGATTGTTCTAACTACAGATAGAATGAATAGCATAAGCAATAGGATAAAGGTCCCGAACGCTATAGGACTAAAGGGCAAAAATTTAAAGGGGCGATGAGGCGAGGTGATGGAACGGAGAAGGGATGATGGGTTTACCCTTATTGAACTCATGATGGTTATTGCGATAATTGGGATATTGGCAAGCGCCTTAATACCACAGTTTGGGAGCATGAAGACAGCGGCAAAAATTACTGGAGTTGAAACCAATGTTAGATCAGTTGTTATCGCAATTTCAGGAATGCCCTCTAGTGAAGATATAGTGGATTCTTTAGAGGTAACAATGAGGACTATGAGTAATCCTATTACAAATGAAAAAGGTTTGGAGACACTTACCTCTACGAATAGAACGGAAACTAAAGCTGTCTATGTTTTTGACAGTGAGGAAACATCTTGGGATGACGACCCAAATTATAATGGGGCAGTTGTTGTCTATTCCCATGATGATTACAGTGCGGATGTTTTTGCCATTAATGAAGAGGGAGAATCAATTGAAAGCCTCTATGCAAGAGTGGAGCGTTAATATAGCGTGGAAAGACTGAGGAAATTATTGAAAACAAATTTCTAGGCTAAATGAAACGACCCATTTTAAGAAGTAATATTTTTAATAATCAACAAAATGGAGAAGATTGGAGAATTTGCCCTATTGACGAGCAGTTATAAAACCGATAGAATAAATGTATGCGATAAATAGTCAATAGGACTTAGGTCCCAACTGACTAGGACCTAAGGGAAAAGTACACAAAGGAGAGGATTGAGTAAGTTGAAAGAAATGATCAAACGGAAAAAAGATCAAGGTTTTACGCTAATCGAACTTATGATTGTTATTGCAGTGATTGGGATTTTGGCGATTGTGTTGGTGCCGAAGGTTGGGACGATTAAGACTCAGGCTAAGGGCGCAGGTGTTGATACGAATCTTAGAGCGGTTCAAGGATATGTAGAAAGTAAAATTAATACTTGGAATAATCAAGGAGCCACTGTTACTACAGTTAAAGATGATATTATAGCTGCTTATACTTCTGATCCCTTGGCTAATCCATATACTTCGGAAGCGGTTACTCCAGTATCTGGAGATTTAGCAACTGGCACTCCAGGCAATAATGCATTATTTATTCTTACGGACGGTGCT
Organism: Desulfosporosinus sp. BICA1-9; assembly: GCF_000802135.1. Lineage (NCBI taxonomy): Bacteria > Bacillati > Bacillota > Clostridia > Eubacteriales > Desulfitobacteriaceae > Desulfosporosinus > Desulfosporosinus sp. BICA1-9. The sequence continues at coordinate 58,447 of NZ_JUEE01000249.1, read as the reverse complement.
GGTAGTGATTTTGGTACATTAAATGCTACTAATACTCAGGGAACTATAGTGGTTACGATATCGCCAGCTACACCGGGAGTAGGTACTCCAATTACTTCAATTAAACTTATACCTCATGGCAATGATGGATTAGCTATAGCTGGAAAAACAGTTACAATAACTCCATAATTTGATCTGGAATTTTATAGTTAAATAATTCTAAAGGGTGTTTACCAAAACACCCTTTTCCTATATCCTAAAGGTAACCCGAAAGGAGGCCCCACCATTGGCCCTTCGTCAAGAACGTAAACGTCTCGGAGAAATTCTCATCGCTGGCAGGGTTATTTCTCCGACTCAACTGGAAGAGGCTCTTGCAATGCAAAAGTCTCTTGGTCTTCGTCTCGGCGAAGTCCTAATTAAGCAAGGACTCGTCACAGAAGAGGACATTCTGCGTACGATGCAAAGTCAGCTAGGACTGCCTTCCATCGATTTAAATCGCCTGGTTGTGCCTGAACAAGTTCTTAAGTTACTTCCAGAAAACGTCGTGCGGAAATATTCTGTTCTACCTGTGGAAATGAGCAATGCTCAACTTTTGGTGGCCATGAGTGATCCGACTGACTACTTTGCGATCGATGACTTACGGCTGGCTGCAGGAATGATGGTTAAACCTTGTTTAGCGAAAAAAGGAGATATTCTTCTGGCCATTGATCGCTTCTATGGTAGGAGTGGGGCGGAAAAGGCTGCTCGTGAGTATGCCAAGAAAATGGGTGTAACCTCAGTTGCTATGTCCTCCCAAACGTCCTTAAGCGTTTCTGAGGGGGAAGATATCGATGAAGAAGCAACACCGATCATTCGATTCTTAAACACGATTATCGAGAATGCGGTCAATAACCGGGCCAGTGATATTCACATTGAACCCATCGAAGAAGAACTTCGGGTGCGCTTTAGAATTGACGGTGTGTTACGAGAGATTATGCTTACCCCTATCAGTATGGCCAATCCCGTGGTTAGCCGGGTGAAAATTATGGCTGACCTGAATATTACGGAACGTCGTCTGCCCCAAGATGGCCGAATTTCCTATCTTGTCGGGGGGAAGATGATCGACCTGCGGGTGTCAACCACTCCTACCATGTATGGTGAAAAAGTTGTTTTGCGTATTTTGGATAAAGCCAGTGTTATTCTAGAGAAGGAAGCTTTGGGGCTGGTCGGGAAAGATTTAAAAACATTTGAGGAATTAATTTCTAGGCCTTATGGAATCGTACTGGTTACGGGTCCAACGGGAAGTGGCAAGACGACCACCCTTTATACAGCCCTGCAACAATTAAATGTGCCGGAAAAGAATATTGTGACCCTGGAAGACCCCGTTGAGTTTAACTTTAAAGGGGTCAATCAAATGCAGGTCAACCCTAAAGCGGGGCTTACATTTGCCGCAGGACTGCGTTCAATTTTGAGGCAAGATCCGGACATTATCATGGTGGGGGAGATGCGGGACAATGAGACAGCTCAAATTGCAGTGCGCTCAGCTTTAACGGGTCATTTAGTGTTATCGACCATTCATACCAATGACGCAGCCAGTTCTATTACCCGTCTCATAGATATGGAGATTGAGCCTTTTCTGCTTTCTGCTTCTATTTTAGGAATTATCTCGCAACGGCTTGTTCGACGCATCTGTCCCCAATGTACGCTTAAGTATGAGGCGAGCCCCATAGAACGTACTTTACTTGAGATTCCTCAAGAAACTAAGGTTGCCATAAAAAAAGGGCAGGGCTGCACTTACTGCAATAAGAGCGGCTATAAAGGGCGGATTGCGATTTTTGAGATTATGCCGATTTCGGGAGGGCACAGACAACTGATTGACAGGAGGGCAACGGCGGACGAATTAAGAAACTATGCGATTGAACAGGGAATGTCAACCCTTAAACATGCGGCAATAAGACTGGTTTTAGAAGGAGTCACAACTGTGGATGAACTCCTGCGGGTTACTTATGTGAATGAATAGGTTGAGGTGAACGGCAGGAATGCAATTTCGCTATCGAGTGATCAATGAAGAAATGCGCGTGACAAATGGCGTACTGGAAGCTGTTGATTTGGAGGCCGCCAGGCGACAAATTGTGGAAAACAAATGGCAAATTATTTCTCTAGAGAAAGAATCCGGACTCAGTAGTTTGCTCACGATAACATTTAACAGTAAAGTTAAGTATGAATCCATTGCCGCTTTTTGCTCACAAATGGCGATGATGATCCGATCTGGAGCTAATTTAGTGAGGGGATTGGAGATTCTTCGAACTCAGATGGAGGATAAACGGCTACAAGAAGTTGTGGGTACGATTCACCGAGGTGTGAGCCGTGGAGATTCTTTGTCAGCGGCCATGAGAGAATGCCAAGGGGCTTTGCCCGAGCTGCTGATAAATTTGGTCAGCGTCGGTGAGGAAAGTGGAAATTTGGACTCTGTCCTGGTGAGTATGGCAGAGTATTATGAACGAGAGAATTTCATTCGCAAGAAAATTACTAGTGCGTCAATTTACCCAATAATTCTGACCGTCGTTCTGATCGGTCTGGTGATCTTGTTTATGAATTTTATTCTGCCGGAAATCACGGATCTTATGAAGGGCAACGGCCAAAGTTTACCCGCTCCTACTCAGATGATTGTGGATACTGCTGATTATCTTAATAACAACGGACTATATCTTTTACTCAGTATTGCTGCACTAGTAGGTCTGATGATACGGATTTTCAAAATTCCAAAGTACCGCTTTTACCTGCATACGTTTCTGCTAGGTGTCCCTCTTTTGGGTAAAAATACGAAAGACGTGGTTATTGCTCGTTTCTCCAGAACTCTGGCCTTATTCTTACATTCCTCTCTGCCCATCGTACCAATTTTAAATTCCTTAGAGAACATTGTGGGTAATGAAGTCCCTCGTTTAGCGGTTGCCCGAGCTAAAGACCGGATTATTCGTGGAGAAACCATGGCCCTGGCTTTTGGTGTGGAGCCCTTCTTTGATCCACTTGTCATCCAAATGATGTCCATTGGGGAAGAAACTGGTCGTATGGAGGAATTAATGGTCGAAGTGGCGAAACACTATGATAAACGGGTGGAGATTGGACTGGCACGTTTAGTGGCCTTGGTGGAACCGTTCTTTACGGTCATTATCGGGATTTTTGCCGGGGGTTTAATTATTGCTATAGCCTTACCCATCTTCAACATGGCTAGTGGGGTAAGTGGGGCAAGATAAATGGCAAGTCAAGAAAAGTGGTCGATGTATAATAAGATATTGAGTGAGGTAGTATGAAGCAAATTCTCTCTATAGAGGGCAATGATGAAAACCTGGGGTTTACTCTCATCGAAATAATGCTGGTAATCGCAGTCATTGGTATACTGGCTACTGTAACTGTCCCTAAATATCGTTCTTTAACTGATTATTATCATCTTCAGTCTTCGGTCCAGACCACAACGTCCTTTATCCGGTATGCTAAACACCGAGCAATCGAGGGACATACCAGAAATGATGTGCTAATAACTAATTCGTCTTCATCACAGGCGAACACTGTCCAAATTCTTAGTCCTCTTCTAATACAATTGAAATCTCTTGATGCTGGAGTTACTTTAGTTGGTGGAGGTGACTGTGTTATATCCTTTGACAAACGTGGTTATTTAATAAATCCGCCCAGTAATACAGTTAGTTTCACGCTTAAGGGCTCATCCCGTACAGTAAACGTTGACGTTGATTTTCTTGGAAATGTCACAACTGTTTGGAATTAAGAGATATTTGTACAATCGGAAAGAGGGGGAGCTTTTGAGAAAGTCTGATCAAGGAATGACTATACTAGAAGTTGTATTTGCGATAACAATCCTGCTCATAGGAGCAGGATTTGTGGCTCAAAGTAATGCAGTCACCTTTAAATATAGAGCTCAAAGTACTGAGTATAAACAAATGCTTTTTTATGTTGCTGGCCAAATGGACGCGGCTATCGCCAAACAGACTGTTTCAGAGAGTATCTATATGCCCTTTAAATCCTATGATGATTTTACGACTACTGATGTTACTGTTGAAGATGATTATCTTGAGAAAGTGAAAGTTGAAATGTCAATTCCCGGTGGAAGATCTATCGTATTATACTCATATCGATTAAAATGAGAGTTGTAGGACAAAGCAAATGTTGACAAACCCAAAAGCGGATAAATTAAGATTTAACAAGCCTTCATGCTGCGGTTTTACACTTTTGGAAGTAATGATTGCCGTGTCGATTTTTGGTTTTTTAATGATCTATGTAAGTCAATTTATGCGTCTTGAAACCCGGGTATTTGATAAAGCAACTCGTGAAGATGACCTTGAGCATGCAGCTCGTTTTGCCATGCTGCACACAATCGATCAGATTCGAGTGATCCCTAATCCAATTCTTAAACTCAATCAAGAAAATGCCGGGATTTATTCGGGTGAAACGTGTAAGATTAATCTAAATCCCCCGGATCCAGCGACTCTGCCTGATGGAACGATCTATTATGATGAAGCTCAAAGCAAGCTAATGCTGAAGGAGACCGATCATTATCTAATTGCAGATCACATTGAGTGGATTAAGTTCGAATCAGCCGGGACTCGTCTCTTGAAAATCAATATTTTAGCTAAGAATTATGATCCTTCCAATCCAAACGATTCGAATAACCCCGATGATCCAGAATTTCTAGCAGTTAATGTATTCCAGTTAATCACCTGGGTGCGTTTCTAGTGAGGAGGAAAAATGCGCGAACGTGGTTCTGCTTTGCTAGTAGCTATAGTGTCAGTAATGATTCTGCTGTTAATCTCGGGAATGTTCTTTTTCTTAATCACTGATCAGATGCAATCTAATGATTACGAAGAGAGAGCGATTAAGGCATATTATTTGGCTCAAGCTGGGATATTCGATGGAGTAGCGAAGATAAAAGCTAATCTTGTTCCAGCGCCCGATGCGACGGGTAAAAGCATACAACCTGTTATCCCAGATCCTTTTGATGTTGATGATAGTGGTCAGTATTATCTAGAATGGCAAAAGAATGACTTGTATTATACCATTACTAGTACGGGGTCATATGGAAGTGGTACAGGAAAAGTTGTTCGGATTCTACAGGCTTATTATAAAGCTGGTTCCGGTGGTGGATCGGAAGAAGAGATTCCAGAAGAATATATAATCCAAGAGCTTATAGTGGGTGGTGTCTATGGGAATGGATATGGGAACGGAAACTCGAGGTTTTTTTTTAGTAATGATATGAATTTAGATGATACTACTTCGCCAGTAGACTTAAACCACGGTATTTATATATTTATACTCAAGAAAAATTTAAGTGATCGGGAAAATAAGTATCCTCACAATGTACTGCTTAGTCTACAGAATAGGGAGAATAACCAGACCATCGATTTGACAGGCAAGATTACATTGAATGGTGTTAGTTTACCAAGATTTGAGGATGACCCGGAAGATCCGGAAGATAACGAATATAAGTATTTGATCGACTTTAATGATTATGATGGTGATGAGAGTAGGTCAGAAGAAATTATTATTTCTTACACTGGTAATGAGCCACTTCGTTTAGTGGTGGACGGCTACCTTAGCAATAAAGTTGATAGTTATAAGGATGATCATAGGACAGCGACTATTTCCAATATTTACGTTATATCAACAGATGATGGTTTAATCTGGCAAATTGAGAATTAAGTTTGGAATAGTTTATAAATAAGCTTGAGGAGATTACAACGTGTTCAAACAAAAACAATGGCTGGCCGTAGTACGGGGGGACCACTGGGTTGTTGCCAAAGTGGCCCGCCGTAAATTAAAACTAGATATTCTTCACTTGTCTGAATTTCGCGTTGTACCTGAACCTGAACCTGTATTTGAATTCGAAGACGGTCAAGAACAACCTGAGGAGAATTTACTCGTTCAGAAAGAAGGTCTCCAAGAAGACAAGCGCTTGACTGGTGGGAAAAGGTCGGACTTACTGAAAGCCTGGTTACATAAAAACCATGTGCCTCTCAAAAAACTTCAGCTTGCAGTCTCTTGCCCGGGAGTGATTACCCGGATGATCACTCTTCCAATTATGGCTTCCAAAGATCTTGATAAACTTTTAACAGAACAAGTGGAACAGTATTTTACCTTGAATATTTCGGATTACGTGGTAGATTATAGGGTGTTGGATCGATTAGTAGAAGACGGGGAAATACGTCAACGGGTTCTGCTGGCTGCCCTGCCAAAGTACCAATGGGAGACTCTGTGGTCGGAGTGGGAAGAGATAGGATTTAAACCGCAAGTGGTGGATTTAGCCGCAGATGGTTTGGCACGGTTATACTCGAAATTGACACCGAATACTTCGAAGGGAAAAAGTACAACGGAGTTGGAGGCTCCGCTGGATTTGGCGATTATCGAATTGAGTGCAGACCGGGTGGAATTTATTCTCCTTGAGCAGGGCGTGTTTTTCTTGTATTCTGACCTAGAGGTTTCTTTGGACGTCTTGGACCAAGTTAGGATTGCCGTGAATAGTACTTCCAAAGGTGTTGGGGATGGACAACCGGAAGAAAAAGAAGAAACGGAAGCTATGGATCTGCAGACCGCAAAATTACATGCTTGGGCTAAAACGGAGGTTGAAGCGAGTTTGGGAAATGTTCTCCAGTCGCTTTCTGAATTCTTCGGCTTTTTTGCGGCACGACATTTTGGTAAATCCATTGATCGCATTTATCTCACTGGGGACTATGCAGATCTTCCTTTTATTCAAGAGATTATCCAGTCTAATTTAGAAATATTTACCCAGGTAGGCTTCCCGAATGCTTGGCGTCCTCGTTTTAGCAGTAGGGCCAAACCACTACAGAAAAACTGGATGAAATATGGCAGCCTTTATGGTTTGGCAATGCGGGAGGGCTAAATGAAAGAAAAGAGAGAGTTTAATTTTGCCCAACGCTGGATTGAAGGACAGGCTAGAGAGAGTGAGAGTCCTTCGAAATTGAAAACTCAAGCCTTAACCTGGGGAATAGGCGGTCTAGTGTTCTTGGGAGTTATCGGCAGTACTCCCTGGCTTTGGGAATATAAACTAAGTAGAGACCTCATCGTGGTTGAGGATAAAATCTCCTTGCTTAGAGAAATCTCAAATCAGGTTAGCCAATTAAAGACCCTAAAGTCTAAAGTAGAAGAACAAGAAAAGTTACAAAATCTCATGAAAACAAGTACGCGCGATCCTGGTCCTATTTTAGAAAAACTGAAAAATACCTTGCCGATTGGGGCGGTAGTCAATTCGTTTTCGTTACAGGAAAATAATGTATCCCTAAGTGTTAGCCTTCCGACACCGGTCGATGTGGCGCGCTTATGGGTTAGTTTGCGCGATTCGGGGATGTTCTTGGTGGTTGATATTCAAACGGTTTCGTTAAAAGATCAAACACAGACTATGAATTTTAATCTGACATTAAAATAGATGCTCTTCTGCCAAGGATATGCTAGAGGAGTTAAGGAGTAGAAAGGGTATGAAAAAGGAGAAATCACAAATAATCATACTTGTTTTGGTTATAATGTTTGGACTTAGTTATGCTTATGCTAAATTCCTTTTTCTACCCCAGTGGACGGTCATTCAAGATACTAAGAATCAGCTGCTCTCTCGGAACAATTATCATCAGGAATTGCTGAGCTACCAAAAGAATCAAAGCGGACTTCAACAGGATATTAAACGGTTGGAAACAAAAGTCCTTGAATTAAATGCTCAGCTTCCAACCCAGCTTGATAAACCCCAACTCATGGTTGGGCTCTACACCTTGGCTAAACAACACAAAGTTAATCCTCAATCGGTCTCCTTTGAGCAAGTTCAGACTAAAGGTACCTATCAAGAGATGGGGATGAGCTTTAGCTGTTCTGGTAAAGCGGTGGATTTACTCGCCCTGATTCATGCTTTGCAATTCGGAGGGAGTCAACGATTAGCGATCAATAGTATAAAGCTTACAGGTTCGCAAAGGGACATGCGAGCAGAGTTAAAGTTGACGGCTAATGCCAGCCTGGGAACTTCAAATGTCGCAACTCAGAAACCAGCCTTTATGAATTTCCCCTTCGGCGTGGATTCTCCTGAGAAAATGTTTCAACCCTAAACAAATCCGCCTCCCAAAGACAACCGGGAGAGCGGATTGTTGTTTAGTGGCGAAAAATGGCTTATAATAACCAAAATATTTGAGTCGCCGAGGTAGGAGAAATGGAGATCCATCTAGAAAGTCTTATAGACAGAAAGATATTTTGGGAGTAAAGAAATGCAGAAAAAAAATAAAAGACAACACTTCCGGGTGGATTTATTAAAAGAAGTCTCGGCTTTTGCTAAGATTCACTCAGTCTACAATCAATCTATAGACGTCGATAAAACCATGCCTGTTTCCATACTTGATCTTAGTGCCGGGGGCATGCGGGTACGAATGGCTTATAATTTGCCCACCGAGATTATGATACTCAACGTGAAATTCGAATTTGAAAATGAGCAATATGATTTACGGGCTCAAGTACTACGAAAGATATCTAAAGGGGATTATTATGAATATGGCTTAAAATTCCTTTCAACCCGAGATCAAACCAGCATGATACACTGTTTGAATATGTACAAAATAAAAAATACTAAATTTAGAAAAGTTGAGTTGGATTTAAAAGTTCAAAAATATATTGGCTGCTTTGTTAAATTTTTAGAACTCATTGAAGAACCAGCTTATCTTATTACTGATAACAGACTAGTGGTAGCTTCAAATTTCCAGGCACAAGCCAAAGGGGTTAAATTGGGCGAGCGTTGTTACAAGACAATATCTAAAGAAAATAAAATTTGCTCACATTGTAAATTGGAAATAGCTATCAAGGAAAATCAAGTTATTGAAGCGGATGCCTTCGTATCCGGTAAAAAATGTACTGCACGATGGCTCTACACTGAAGAAGGACTGATCATTCATTATCATAAAAGATTAAGTTAGCGATATCCGTCTCCCAAAAACAATCGGGATGACGGATTTTTTATTATAATGTGGATAAGCAAAATTCCCTCCTCTGAAGCATAGGTATTAGAACAGTGCGAAAGGGGTGGAGAAGATGTTCGTGGAACTTTTTTTTGTCAGTATGGCCCTCTCTGTTCTGAAGGGAGTTTCATTACTAGTCTCCTATATTAACAACAATGCCTTTCCTCAGCCCTTAAATGAGCAGGAAGAAGCGCGTTATTTGAAAATTCTTAGTGAAAGTAAAACAGAGTCCTTTACCTTAACCCCTGAAGTAGAGAACGCCCGCAATACCTTAGTAGAGCATAATTTACGGTTGGTAGCTCATCTTGTCAAGAAGTTTGACGGAACAGGGGAAGATGGTGATGATTTAATTTCCATTGGCACGATTGGTTTAATCAAGGGGATTAATACCTTTGATCCGGGGAAAGGGACGAAGTTGGCCACCTACGCTGCCCGTTGTATTGAAAACGAGATCTTAATGCATTTGCGATCTTTGAAAAAATCTCGCGGCGAGGTTTCAATTTACGATCCCATCGGAATGGATAAAGAGGGCAATGAAATTTCTCTGATCGATGTACTAGGGTCGAACGAAGAGGATATCTCGTTGAAGGTCGAAAATGAATCCGAACAAAAGGCCTTGCTGGAACTCGTTAAAAAACTGACTAAAAGAGAAAAATTAGTACTCCAATTGCGTTATGGGTTGATGAACAGTCCGAAACGCACTCAAAGGGAAATTGCAAAAGCTTTGGAAATCTCCCGATCGTATGTGTCTCGGATCGAGAAGAAAGCTATTCAAAAATTGATGGAAGAGATGGGGAAAATTGATTCAAATAGATAAGTCCTTTACTTGCTCTCATGGCATCCTCTAGGGTATAATATATAATAAACTTTAGCACTTTGGAGGATTCAATGTTTGAGTATTTTCGACCCACACTTCAAGCTACCTCACTAGATCTCATTTCAGTAGAACAACTTGTTCAAGATGGGATCCGAGGGCTAATTATCGATTTAGATAATACCATGACTCCATGGAACAATGTCGAAGTAGGTCCTAAAGTGGAAGCATGGTTTATAAAAGTCAAGGCAGCAGGAATTGGCGCCTGCGTGGTGTCCAACAATAGTAAGCGACAGCGTGTTGCGGTGGTCGCCGACCGTTTGGGTATACCCTTTATTTTCGGGGCGACAAAGCCACGTCGAAGAGCTTTTCGAGCGGGAATGGATCTTTTAAAGACAGGGCAGAAGGATACGGCTGTGATTGGAGATCAGTTGTTTACGGATATACTGGGTGGAAATCGGCTTGGTCTTTATACGATTTTGGTTACACCCATCAATGACCAAGAGTTTATCGGAACCCGGATTATGCGTCAGTTGGAGAAAGTGCTTGTCTGGCTGATGAAACATTTTGCTTCGGCGAAACCGTTTAGCCCTAAAATTCATTGAGCATCTAGGAATGGCTTAGCCATTCCTTTTCGTTATACGCACGAAACTCCGTAGTGTGCCTATAGGCAACTTGGCTGTACTAAAGCAAATCGGGGGTATCAATTAAACGTTTATGATATCTTTGACCAGAATGCAAGAGGAGTAAAAAATGGAAAAACAACATAATGACTTGGAAAAACATTATGCAGTACTCGGTGACCCGATTCAGCATTCCCTTTCCCCTGGGATGCACAATGCTGGGTACAAGGCTCTAGGAATAAAAGCGGAGTACCATCGTTTTCGAGTTAAGCCCGGTCAGTTGGCGCAGGCCGTGGACGGACTTTGTGCTCTGGGGTTTTCGGGCTGGAACGTCACGATTCCCCACAAGGAACCCATCGTTTCCCTGCTTGATAGTTTGACTTCGGAAGCCCGCCGCGCTGGTGCTGTTAATACAGTTAAAATCCATGAGGGGCAGCGAATTGGGCACAATACAGATGGGGCTGGGTTTGTGCGTTCTGTAGAAGCGGAATTAAACGGTTTTCAGGCAAAAAAGGCGGTCCTTCTCGGCGCTGGCGGGGCAGCAAAAGGAATTGCCTTGGCGCTGGCAGAGCAAGGGATGGAGTTACATATTCTTAATCGGACTCCTGAAAAGGCCAAGGAATTAGTTCAGGTAATTCAACGCTGGGGAGGAACAGCGACAGCAGGGGAGTTTGCTCCCGGAGCGTGGTTAGAGGATGTAGACCTTTTAGTTCAGACAACCTCCCTTGGGTTACTTAATGAGTCTTTTCCATTTTCTATTCAAGGGATCTCCAAGGGGGCCCTCGTGGTTGATATTATCGTTAATCAGAGGGAGACAGCTATTTTAAGAGAAGCTAAAGGTCTGGGTTGTCGTACGCAAAACGGACTAGGGATGCTGCTTTATCAAGGGGCTTTGGCTTGGGAATTTTGGCTCGGTGGACAGGCTCCTGTCGAGGAGATGAGTCAAGCCTTGAAAGGTCAATTCTTTGAGCGGCTGTTTGCTAAAGGATAACTAAGAGTTAAAGAGGACGAAGAAAATGCCAAATCAGCAGGGTAAGGATTTCGGATTTACACTTCTGGAAATGATCCTTGTATTAACGCTCTTAGCTGGTGCGGGGTTTGTGCTGCTTATTAAGCTTCCTATAAATTTCGAAAAACAACATTTAGCCTTGGCGACAACCCAATTGTTAGAGGAAATTCGTGATACTCGCCAGGCGGCACTTGCGGAAAATAACTGGTATGCCATTAAGTTTTACTATCAAACGAACCATCATTATCAGATTTTTCGTCAAGGGACCAGGGTAAAGGACGTTTATTTCCAAGATGGGGTCCGATTTTTAGGCAGCCCGCCAGAATTACAATTTAATGCTTCTGGTCGAAGTGTCGGTTCAACGATTATCTTGACGACCCCTTCGGGTAAGCAAAGCCGCGTTATCGTGGCTCCTGTAGGGATGCGAATAAGGGAAGAATGACCTTCGGTGCAAGTCGTGTACCAAACAAAAACTATTGATTAGTTTTGCGCTGACCAAAATTTATGGTCTATACAATAGATCAATTTTTACGAATACGGAATAGAGAGAAGGGACATGAGATGCGCTTTTTAACGGCAGGAGAATCACATGGTCAAAAGTTAGTCGGTATCATCGAAGGACTTCCGTCTGGAATGAAGATTTCCAGAGATAGTATTGATATTGCCTTAAGGCAACGTCAACAAGGACCTGGCCGTGGTGGACGAATGGCTATTGAACAAGATGAGATACAAATTATATCCGGGGTACGAGGAGGATTAAGTACGGGCGCTCCAATCGCCTTAGAGATCCTCAACCGTGATTGGGAAAATTGGCAGAAAATCATGGCTTGGGGAGAAGAGGCTGACTTAGAAAGCCGAAAAGTGCTAACCCCTCGGCCGGGGCATGCGGATTTAACGGGTTCTCTTAAATATCGAACAGAAGTCCGGAATATCCTCGAACGGGCGAGTGCCCGAGAGACTGCCATGCGGGTAGGGATAGGAAATCTAGTAAGGCAAGCTTTGGCCGCCCTCGGAGTGGAAATCAGAGGGCATGTCCTGGCGGTGGGCGGCGTTCATGCGGAGCGTTCAGACAAGGAAGAGTATTGGCAACATGTAAAAAAATCCGAGTGGTCTGTAGGAGATCCTCTTGCTGAACAAAAGATGGAGGATCAACTCCTGATTGCTCGGAATCAGGGAGAATCCTTGGGAGGACTATTAGAGGTACAAGTGTATAATATTCCGGCAGGATTAGGCTCCCATGTGCACTGGGACCGCAAGTTAGATGGAAAGCTGGCCCAAGCAGTTCTCTCAGTGCAAGCGATCAAAGGGGTTTCCTTTGGGCTAGGCTTCGAGGCAGGGGAACGCATGGGTTCGCTAGTTCATGATCCGATCACTTATCGTCAGGGGCAAGGCTTTGCTAGGGCTTCCAACCATGCGGGAGGAATTGAAGGGGGAATGAGCAATGGGGAACCCATTATCCTTCAAGCGGTTATGAAACCCATCCCGACCCTCTATCAACCTTTAGATACGGTGCATCTGGAAACCAAAGAGGTGGTCAAGGCCAGTGTGGAGCGTTCAGATGTTTGTGCCGTGCCAGCCGCCTTAGTCGTTTTGGAACATGTGGTAGCTTGGGTGATTGCTGAAGCGGTCCTGGAAAAGTTCCCCGCAGATAACTTTGCCGAATTAAAAAGCAGCTGGGAAGCTTATCAAGAAAATTTGCGTATGATGTAGCTTTTACCTAATCTAGGTATAGCGGACTTACTTATAACTAGGGATATTTGTGCGAATTGCGGTACTCGGAACGATTGTAATTATTACTTTATCATCGAGAGGATTGATCACCATGCAAAACATCGTTCTCATTGGATTCATGGGAACTGGCAAAAGCACGGTTGGTAAGCGGTTAGCCCAGGCGCTCGCTTGGGATTTTGTCGATACTGATAACGAAATAGGAGAAATCACCAACCTAAGTGTGACAGAAATTTTCCGTCGTCATGGAGAGACGCGTTTTCGTTCAGAAGAAAGCATTGTGGTCGCTAGGCTCAGTCAATTAGACCATATCGTCATAGCGACAGGCGGCGGTACAGTCTTGAATCCCCTCAATTGGAAGGCGCTGGCTCATAAGGGGACTGTAATCGGTCTTCATGCTTCGCTGGAAGAGATTCTTAATCGGATTGGCCATAAAAATGATCGTCCGCTTCTCAAGGGCTCAAAAGAGGAGATTGAGAAGTTATGGTCGGAGCGTCAAGGCTGCTACGCTCAGGCTGACTATATGATTGATACATCTCAAAAAAATATTGATGAAGTGGTAAGTGAGATTCTTACCATACTTAGGAGGCTTAATAACAATGAGTTTAGCGGAATTGCAAACGATTGAAGTCAGCTCTGATAAACCGTATCCGGTATTTTTAGGAGCGCCACTCGAAGCGCTAGGGGAGTATCTTCATTCTCAAATAAGCGATGTGGAGCACATCCTGATTATTACTAATAGGGAAGTCGGAGAGCTCTATGCGGAACGTCTCCAAAAAGGCCTTGTTGACTATCGTGTCAATCTACTGACAGTCCCTGCTGGAGAAGCAGAAAAATCGCTGGAACGTTTAAGTCAGCTCACGACAGCGGCACTACGTTGTGGTGCAGACCGCAAAACTCTCGTTATTGCTCTGGGAGGCGGGGTAATTGGGGATTTGGCCGGTTTTTTTGCCAGTGTCTTTATGCGGGGAATTCGCTTTATACAAGTTCCGACAACCCTGTTAGCGCAAGTTGATAGTAGTATAGGTGGAAAAGCGGCCGTCAATCATCCGGCTGGGAAAAATATTCTGGGTACCTTTACTCCACCGTTGGCAGTCTGGACAGATTTCAAGACACTAGATAGTCTGCCTTGGCAAGAAGTTGAAAACGGGTTAGCAGAAAGCATAAAGCATGCCATAATTGCGGATTTAGACCTATTTGAGTTTTTCGAACAACAAGAACTTAAGATTAAACAACGAGATCCCCTGATTTGGAGCGAAATGGTAACACGGTCTTCGGCGGTAAAGATAGGTATAGTTTCCCAAGATGAACACGAGCAAGGGATACGTGGTCTGTTGAATCTAGGACATAGCTTCGGGCACGCCTTAGAGACTGAGATGAACTATCGCGGAGTGACTCATGGGCAAGGGGTTAGTATTGGTCTCGTGGCAGCTTCATATTTAGCAAAGACTAAAGGGCTAATGACTTCCGTAGAAGTTAGTAGAGTTGAGCAGTTACTGACTAAATTTGGTTTACCGACCGCGGTCGATGTAAAGCAAGACCCTCTGGCCTTGTTACAGCGCATGCAAGCCGATAAGAAAAACCAAGGGGGACGAAAAATCCTAATTCTCCCCAAAGGAATCGGACAGGCGGTTATTTCTAAGGAATGTACCGACCAAGAAATATTAAGTGCCTGGGAAGAGGTAATTACATCAGACAAGTAAACTAACACTGGGATTAAATAATCTGGCATAGATCGAGAGATCTTTGTCAGATTTCTTGTTTTAAGAGGAGAAATCGCAAGTGTTTGCGCGATATACTGCGAATTAATAAGAGAGAATGACAATCGAAGGTATTTATAAGAAAGATATGTCGAGTCGAAAGGTATTTAATAATGGATGGAGAAATCAACAGGAATTAGTTGAAATAATCTGATCTATGTTGAGATCGTGAATTTGTGAATCGTAAATAGCGTTTTGTAATTTGTGCATTTTATAGGATTTTAGTGGAAAGGAGTGAGGCCTTGAAAAGAGGGGAAAACACGCAAAGAGGTTTTACATTGTGGGAACTTCTGCTTGTACTTTCATTGATAGGAATTCTCCTAGTCCTAACACCTCACTTCGGTTCAGCTGTGAGTCAGGTTCAGAACCGCGTGGATCTCGCGAATGTACTAAAGATCGAAGGGGCAGTCCAGCTTTATCGGATTGATGTGGGAACGTTTCCCAGGAGGGTTTCGGATTTGGTTCACTCTCCGATCGGCGTGAGTGGATGGCGCGGTCCATATTTAGAGGAGATTCCAGAAGATCCTTTCAATCCAGTCTTGAGTTATCAGCTCGATGCCTTGGGACGGGTCAAAGCACGAACAGCTTTATAGATCAAGAAAGAAAATACGAAAAATATTCAATAAGATTATTAAGCGCTTGAAGAAATTCAAGGAGTGATTAGAACGAAACTAGTAAACGCTTCTTTGGGTTATGTATTGTTTGATGTGTTACTCGCCTTGTTTCTTTTTTCCCTCGGGTTTGCTGTTCTCTTTGGCTTGACGGAGAGCGCTGTTACCCAGTCCCGTCAAGCCACTACCCTTATGGAGGGAGCGAATCTTGCTCAGAGAATCATGGATCGGTTAGCGAACCATGATTGGAGGGATAATCTTGCCCGACAAGCCTGCATACCGGGTGGGATCCTAGAAGGAAACGAAGGGAAATTCCAGTATATTATTCGTGCGGATTGGTACGATATGCCGCAGCTTCTGAGAGTTAGTGTGGAAGTCTTCTGGAGAGGCAAGGGGAGTGATCCCCAATATAAACTGGAGAGTCTTTATGCTGTTGAATAGTCGTAATGCTAATCGTAATCGTAATCGTAATAGTAGTACTGCTGGACTAACGCTCATGGAAGTTTTATTTGCCCTATTAATCACCGGAATTTTTTTAATCATAGCCCTGCGATTTTTAACGGATCAGTGGCGGGGAGCGCGTTCTCTCAAAAATCATTTAGAAGCTCACTATTTCGTGATGACTGCTGGGACAACTGTCTCTGATGTGATTCGCACGGCTCAAACTGTAGAATGGGTTCCGGATCCTGGGGTATTAAAAGTTTTGCCCTTACCGGATGACGTAAATCTCGCACCGTCTCTTGATATCTATTTCGTCGGTGATTTAGATCATGACGAGACGCGAGACCTTTATTGGAGACACTTAGGTGCTTCGCAGCCAGTGGCGAGCTATGTAACTGGATGGGAATGTAGGGAGGTGGAACCGGGACTGTGGGAGATCTTCTTGCAAGCAAGTGTAGAGGAGCAGACGGTTATTTGGCAGAGTATGATCCGACAACGTGCGCATTCTACAATATCTCACGGCTCAAGGCCTACTTCAGGGGTTGCATTTACTACGTTAAATGCAGAACCTCCCCTAGTTGCAGTAAATACAGCAATAACTTCAATAACTTCAATAACTCCTATAACTCCTATAACGACTTAAAGCACAGATCAACCGGGTATGTCAGTCTGCTTATCCTCCTTTTATTTACGACTTTAGCCGGACTAGGGATGGAAGTCTATCTGAAGGCTAATGCAGAAAATCGTATGGTAAAACGGGAAACCCAGAGCAGGCAGGCTCTCTACGTTGCTGAGGGAGGAATTGAGTGGGCGAAAGCTCATCTACTAGTGAATCCAGGACTTAGTGAGGGTAACGTTTCTTTGGCAACCGGACGTGCTATTATTGTTATTGAGTTAAATGGAGGAGGGTATAAAGTGATTTCTGAGGGACAGTCAGGCTTAGCCATTCGAAAAATTGAACAAACACTGCAGTTGGACGCGGGAAAGTGGGTCATGACGAGTTATCAGGAACTACACCGCTAACCATGGAAAAGCAGCTTGAATTTAGTCAGTTTTTGCTGGTTAAGGGGTATATTGACGAAAAGGGCTTGGCAGAGGGGTTAGATTTTGCCTTGGAAAGAAGAGAGCCCATCGGTGATATTCTTGTGCGGATGGGTGTGTTGTCCAAAGCCAAGTTATCAGAAGCCGTACGTAGATATTTGGGCATCCCGGAAGTTTCTCTGACCAGGGTCATAATTGACCCAGAAATTGCAGGGCAAATTCCCGAAGCAATGGCTCGCCGCTATACCCTTATACCATTTGAGCGACGATCGGGAGTCTTAAGAGTAGCCATGTTAGAACCCACCCATGAACGAGCTCTACGGGATGTTCGAATGTTTACAGGCTTAGAGGTTGAGCCAGTATTCGCTAAGGCTGAGGAAATCCAGGCTGCAATCCGCCAGTACTTAACCGTGGAACAGTCCGTCGCCCGAATTACGCATTTTGAAGATCATTTCTTTGAGGATCAGGGCGTTTGGTCGAAGGAATCTCTTGAATCTGTTGAATTCGATTCCTTAGTAGACGATTCGCCCACGCTCAAATTAGTTTACTCAATTTTGCATGAGGCCGTTTTGCAAGGCGTAAGCGATATTCATTGGGAACCCCGTAAGAATGATTTCGTCGTGCGTTATCGCATAGATGGTAAACTTCTGAAGAAACACGTGCTCTCTGCAAAAACTGCCCGAAGTATAGTTTCTTGTTTAAAAGTCATGGCCCAAATGGATGTTGCAGAACGACGAATCCCTCAAGATGGTCGAATGGCGTTCAACGCAGGGGTGCGACAGGTCGATTTTCGCATGTCTTCAATGCCCATTGTTTATGGAGAAAAGGTTGTTGTGCGTATTTTAGACCAAGAAATGGCACAGCGTTCGCTTAATGGCTTAGGTATGCGTTCAGAGGTAGAAGCAGGGGTCAAATCCTTATTGACACGTCCGAATGGCTTAATATTGGTAGTAGGACCGACGGGAAGTGGCAAGACCACAACCCTTTATGCACTGCTGAGGGAATTGAAGGCTGAAGAGCAGAACATTATATCCATTGAAGAACCGGTTGAATATCAACTTTCAGGGGTAAACCAAGTACAAGTCAATCTTCCGGCAGGACTCAGTTTCGCTGTTGGGTTGAAACATATCTTACGACAAGACCCGGATGTGATTATGGTTGGGGAAATCCGAGATGAAGAAACAGCGAGAATTGCCATAACAGCTGCACTTACAGGTCATTTAGTTTTATCAACCCTTCATACTAATACGGCGGCAGAGGCCTTAACTCGGCTTGTAGATATGGGGATAGAACCTTATCTTTTAGCGGCAGCAGTCAGTGGGGTTTTGTCCCAACGCCTGGTACGCCGGTTATGCGAACATTGTAAGACAACGTATAGGTTAACGGAAACCGAAAAACGGGCCCTCCGCTTACCTGCATCGATTAATTTGTTCTATCGCTCAACTGGATGTCCGGAATGTTTTGGCTCCGGGTTTCGAGGTAGGATTGGGATTCATGAATTTTTGCTTTATAATCAAGAAATTAAAGACCTTGTGTTGACGCGACATAATTCCAGAGACATTGAGCGACAAGCGTTAGTTTCTGGTATGCTTACAGTATTCGAAGATGGTCTGTTAAAAGTAACCCAAGGATTAACCACCATGGAGGAATTACTCCATGCGGCATCTGGTATTTGAGGGTAAGAGGGGAAGTTAAAACACTTGCTAACACTTAAAGAATTATTAATCATAGCTGGGGAAAGAAAATCCTCGGATATTCACTTAACTGTAGAGAGTCCGCCCGTCTTGCGTATTGACGGTTCCATGGTTCAACTTCAAGCGGATAAACTGTCCCAATCTGATTTAGAAACCTTCGCCCTTTCCCTGATGAATGAGACACAAGCCAAACGGTTTGCCGAATCCGGTGAACTCGATTTATCCTACAGTTTGCCGGGAATCGGACGATATCGGGTTAATGTTTTTCGCCAGCGAGGCTCGATTGGCGTAGTCATTCGCTTGATACCCTTTGTTATTCCTAGTCCTGAGAGTTTGGGTTTGCCAGCTGTAAGTATCGAGTTAGCACGCTTACACAAAGGGTTGGTGCTAGTGACCGGGCCAACCGGAAGTGGAAAATCGACGACTCTTGCTTCATTAGTGGACTATATTAATCGTACGCGGTCTTGTCACATTGTCACGATTGAAGACCCTATTGAATATTTGCACCGACATAATTTAAGTTTGGTCAATCAACGAGAAGTTGGTAATGATACCATGTCATTTACCAATGCCTTACGCGCGGTCTTGCGGCAAGATCCCGATGTTATTTTAGTCGGAGAGATGCGAGACTTAGAAACCATTGCCACGGCTGTTACAGCGGCTGAAACAGGACACTTAGTTTTTAGCACGCTTCACACAAATGATGCGACCCAATCAGTGGATCGGATGATCGATGTTTTTCCACCTCATCAACAACAACAAATTCGAGTGCAGCTGGCAGCCGTTTTACAAGGGATAATGTCTCAACAATTATTCCCTAGGGCAGATAAAAAAGGGCGCGTGGCCGCCATAGAGGTCATGTTGGCAACCCCAGCAGTTCGCAGTCTTATTCGTGAGGGTAAAACTCATCAACTGCCGACAGTCATTCAAACCAATGTTAAGCTTGGCATGCAGACCATGGATAAAGCTATACTTGACTTAGTTCAAAAGGGTCTGATCTCAGCTGAGGTCGCCCAGGGGAAACTGCAGAGTCCTGATAGTCTGAGAAGATGAAGCAGCAGCGTTTTGTCTGGAAAGCGGTTGATTTGAATGGAATTCTTAAGCGCGGAGTTTGGGAAGGGGCTGGAATAACTGAAGTTCAAGCTCGCTTAAGGAAAGAAGGATACTTTCCAGTCTGGGTTCGAGCTAAAAAGATTTGGAAAATGCCTCTGTTGCCCTTCGGTGGCATCCAATGGAGTCCCTTCGTTCGCCGACTTGGGACGCTGCTGGAGGCTGGGATCCCGTTGCTTCAAGCCTTGGAGATCATGACTTTCCACGGGGAAAAGTTATCCTTGGAGCAAGAATTATGGAAAAGGGTTAAAGATCGAGTGGAATCAGGAAGTGATTTATCAGAGGCCTTAGCCCTTTTAAATCCATGTCCCAACTCATTTGTGCTTTCGATGATTAAAGCTGGGGAATACACAGGGACGTTAGGGAAAGTTCTAAGTGAAGTGGCTGAAGAATTAGAACAGGAACATGAATTACATAAAAAAATCAAAGCAGCACTTGCCTATCCCCTACTTCTGTCTTCAGGGGTAGTGGTCGTGCTATACGTTCTCTCTGTCTGGGTGCTCCCTATGTATGAAAAACTCTTTCTGAGTATGGGCAGTACAGAATTACCGATTGTGACTAAAGTCATTTTTGCCAGTGGTCGAGCACTTCCAGCCTTTTTATGGGGTATGCTGGGATTGGTCACAATTCTTATGATAATTGTCAGAGTTTCAAGAACTTATGATTGGAAGTTACGCTTAGAGCATTTACTGGGACGGGTACCCATCATCGGAAGGGTTTATCGTCTCCGCGATTTGGTTCAATTTAGTCGGATGTTGGGTCGTTTAATAGCGGTCGGAATCCCTTTACTAGAAGCGTTGCGTTTAACGGCAGGAACGCTACGCAGTCCTGTGATGCTAGAGTTGACAAACCAGCTTGTGCTATCTGTTCGGCAGGGAAAACCTATGGCTCCCCTACTCCGCTCGAGTCGCATCTTTCCCAAAGAGGGGGCAGAAATGATCGCGATTGCTGAGGAAACCGGACAATTGGATCGAATGTTAAACTATGTTACCGAACTGTTTCGTCGAGAACTCGAGGATCAGCTTGTGCGATTACTGCGTATGATCGAGCCAACACTTATTCTTGCTTTAGCAGGGCTAATCGGCCTAGTTGCCAGCGGGGTAATGATTCCTATTTTTGATCTTAGTTCACATCTAGAATGAACGGTTTGGACTAAAGCGGAACATCCACTAATAGAATTAGGGTATTTTGAAAGTGATCTAGTGGAGAACTTATGGCTTCAGGCCAAGAATGGCTAAAAAACAGAGAGGTTAAAGAATATGAGGAAAGGAAAGGAGAATTGAGATGAATCATCTCAAGGAAAAGAACGGGTTTACGCTCATTGAGGTCATGGCAGTGATTATTATACTAGGTGTCTTGGGTGCTATCGTAATTCCTAAATTGACATCAAGCACAACAAACGCACGGCGAAAAGCGGACATCGCAACTGCACACGAGGTAAAAGCCGCCCTTGATCGTTATCAGATGGAAAAGGGAACCTATCCTAAAAATACAGAGTTGACAGCCTCTGAAGGTACGGTGACAAGTTCAAGTCTCATACCTAAATATATTAGTAAATTGGACAAATCAACGACCCAGCAAATCGTCGCTGAGGGAAACAAAGGATTTGGAGTGGTTAATATTGTGGCAGATGCTACAGATCCCACGAAATTTACTATTCCAGACACGAAGACCAATACGATCATGATTTATTTATTTGGAGATGGTTTGGGAGCGGAAGTTCGAGTGTATGATGAAGGTCTCAAGGATTTTCTGTGGACGTCCGCAAATTAGCAAAAAAACTCTAAGCAGAAAAATCATGTCTAACATTTGTAGTGCAGGAGAGTACTGAAAGGGGAAAGACCATTGTACCTAATAAGTATAATTAGCGGATTTTTTGGAATCTTGATCGGGAGTTTTTTGAATGTGGTCATTTGTCGTGTCCCACGTGGGGAGTCCATTGTTTCGCCTGGTTCATATTGCTATACTTGTGGACACTCCTTACGAGCTTGGGAACTCATTCCTATAGTTAGCTTTCTAATCCAAAAAGGACAGTGTAGTAACTGCGAGGCTCGGATCTCATGGCGTTATCCAGCAGTTGAAGCTCTGACAGGGATTCTCTTCTTTCTTACTACTTTATTGAGCTTCGATTCTGGGATGCACCCTGCACGAATACTCTTGAACCTTTCTTTTGTAGCAACGCTTGTGGCATTATCTTTTATTGACCTTGATACATTCCGTTTGCCAGATGTGCTTACCCTTCCTCTCTTGGGAATAGGACTTATAGGAGCTTTTCTCATCCCAGGGAATCCTAGTGGATGGGAAAGTGTGCTTAGTGCCTTGGGTGCGGGAGGAGTATTCTGGATTATCGCCCGAGTTTACCCGCAAGGAATGGGTCTGGGGGATGTAAAGTTGGTTGCGGCAATGGGCGCATTTTTGGGGTTCCCTGCTATCTTCATCTCTATTTTTGTAGGAAGTTTTGTCGGCGCAGTAGTGGGAATCTTCCTTCTCCGTACGGGCAAAAAAAGCCTTGGTCAACAGATCCCCTTTGGACCCTACTTGGCGTTGGGGGCGATACTTACCTTATTATGGGGAATCCAAATCTTTGAATGGTATTGGGCGTGGATATAATTCGATGCGAAATGGTACGGTAGTCTTCGAATTGACTGATGGAGAAATCCGGGCGCTTTGGTTTTCTGTTCCCATTTTTTCCTCAGTTATCAAGCCAAAAAATAGATCAAGATTAGTCAAATTTGACCGCATTCCAATACCGACTGGTATTATCGAACAGGGCAATGTAAGGAATGAAGGTCTATTAATTGATCTTTTGTCAAGGTATCGCTCACAACTCCCTAAGAGCAGGCCAAATGCCTATTTAACGATTTCACTGCAACAAGGCTTTATTCGGGCTTATCCGTTACCGTGGCTCCCAAAACGCGACAGAACTTCGGCTTTGGCTCTGTTAGTCGATGAAGAAATTTCGATTGCTAGATCGGATTTGCTGTATGATTTCCTAATTATTTCCGAAGAAAAGCCCAAAAGTTTACGCGTTTTACTGGGCGCAACTCGTCAGAGTATACTCGAAGGGTATGTATTTATCTTTGAAAAAGCGGGGTTTAAAGTAAAAGGTGTTGATTTCTCGTTCTCTGTCTTAGGGCAAACACTTGGGTTTGATCCTAACGAGGATGTTCTTTATCTACAAGGGGAAGCTGGCTGTTTTCAAGTAGCTTTATTTCGTGGAGAGGTTCCGGAAAGTGTGCGAATATTGCCTCCTCTGCCTTCGATTGACGGTTGTGATTGTTGCGAAAGCGAGCAGATCGAAGAAGGGGTAAAAGAGATCCAACGCTTTCTTTTATATTATAAAACACAACAGGCAGATCTAAACTTGAAACGCTTAGTTTGGAGTGGTGATTCAGTTACAGAGAAGCTGGCACAGAGGTTACTAGCGTCAAGTCATGTTTCAACAGGTGACCAAGCCACTTTAAAATGTGTTCCAGATTCCTGGCAGGAGATTCTTAAGGCACATGTGGGTCGGAGCGAGGTAGTGGTAGGGTATGCACAGAGGATCTTGGCGCATGATCCTGTGCTCAACCTTTGGTACCAACCAGCCCGGGCGGAAAAGATTAGGCGGAGGTACCTTGGGCTGGCATCTTTCCTCGGGTCGCTTTTAGTGATGGGAATAATCTTATGCTTTTCACTCCAGCGAATAACGATGTCTTTACAACAAGAGGTACAAGTACTTTCACCTCAAGGCGTTGAGATTGAGGGGCAGGCCAAATATGAGCAAGCCCTTGAAACAGCTTGGAAGGGGGCACTGATTCGTACCGAAAAGGTTGGAGAAGCATTAGCCGAAGTGCAGGCCTTGTCGGGGAACGGGCTGAGGATAGAACAGGTGGTGTATAAGCAAGGCAGCATGTCTTTAAGCGGAATAGCTGAAGATGCCAGCAGTGTTCAAACGCTAATCCATACGCTGCGGACCAAGGGGTGGGAACAACCCGCTTTGACGAGTTACAAATTGACAACCCTTAACAATGTCGAATTCTCTATGAGTGCTAGACATCGAAGAATTGGCAGGCAACCTGTGAAGGCGAGTGAAGCTAATCAAGTGAACTAGCAAGGAATAGGGTGGACTTATCAAGGAAGGAGTGGATATATTTGGCTTTCTTCTCAAGTGAGATAAGGGACAAAACTATCCTGGATTCTTTGAAAATTTCCCTATTACCTCTTTCGCTGCGCGGTATAAAAGGAATTGCAGCGGGTTTAATTGCCTGTATAGTCCTGGCGTTTCTTCTTCTCTGGCAACCGGCATATATAAAGTATCAATCCTTACAAAAGGAAAAAGACTATTGGTTACTGATGAGCTCTGAGATGAAACACACACAACCGAACTTAAAGCTGTCCGTCATTCCAACCCTTGATCAGTTACCCGATATGATCGAGAGGTGTCGTAGTACCTTTGAAAAGGAGGGTATAGACGTGGCTGCCTTCAATGTTGAACGGTTTGGGGAGAAACAAGAAACGGGAAAAGTAGCAAGTTTGGATTATGCTCTAGTTCGTTTGAATCTACATGGCCAATGGAATGGAATAGTATCGTCTCTCAAAGCGCTTGAGGAAGTGCAGGAGGCCGGCATTCATGTTAAGGAAGTCGTTTTAGCATCCCAAGGTGGAGAGGTGCTTCTCCAGATTTATCTACGTCAGCAAAATAAGCCTGACTTCAAAACACCTCAGTGATTAAGAGGGTTATCCGCATCTTCGCCAGTGGCTTAAGCGTCCTTAACCGGGCCATATGATGGCTTAAACCAACCCTCTTAAGAGTGATCAAGTAAATGATGGCTGGTTATGATAAATTTGGGTAACAGGACATTCCCGTTCTTCCATAATCTAAGGAGAGGAGGGGATATGTAATGGGTGGTAAGGAGTATTGTATTCAACCTGGTGATAATTTTCATGACCTTGCTCAGCGTTGGGGAGGAACTTGTGAAGACTTCCTTTTGGTCAATCCCAGCGTTGATCCCATGAAACTTCAAATAGGGCAAAAGATTGTTCTTCCCGAATTTAAAAGCGCTCTCCAAGGGCAAGAGCAATTTGCAGATATACGTAAAGATCAGGGACAAGGGTTTGTTGGGGATTATCTAGATGAAGTCGAAATGGAAGTCGAGGGAGTTCGTGTTCGGTTACGACGGATTGGTGAACCAAGAGTCCCTCATGAAATTCACTTTATTCTCCCTAGAACCGAGATCCGTAAAATCCAACCCGCAGGGGAATGTGGGCCGACTGATGTACAAATTATGTTAAGTAATCTGGATGTTGTACTCTCCCCTCGATTAGTGAGCGGTAACGGAGACCGCGCGGAACAGGGCAAACTAGTTGTATCGCCAGATGGTCAGACTCAAGCTCAACCGCAAATCCAGGCACAGCCTCAAGCTCAAGCCCAGTCTCCAACTCAAAAGACGGTCCAAGGTGAGAACGAGTCTCCACAGTTACAATTTGGTGCAACCCCTCCCTATGATCTGAGTGCGCAAACTGCGACGCAACCCTCTCAAGGACTTATGCAGGGCAAAAATCAACCGCGATGGCGCATGTCCTTCCCCTTTAATTAATGTATCTGACTATCGGAGTTATAAATAGAACGTTCAAATGAGGAAGAGCTTTTTTGATTATGAAGGCTCTTTCTTAATTGTGATTTACCACTTGTAGCTAATTTCAATAAGTAGTTTTATATATTGAAATTTCAGATAAGAATTCCTTCAGCTGAAAATACTATGCTATAGTACAAAATTGTGTTAAAATTTCAAGGTAGTTAAGGAAGTGATAAATTGGCAAGTATATGGGTATTTCATGGTCCTAATATAAATTTATTAGGTCTACGTGAACCGGAACATTATGGATCGCGCACCTTGGCAGAGATCAATAAAGAAGCGTTAGAGACTGCGAATCTAGCAGGAATGAAGGCTGAATGTCGGCAAACTAATCACGAAGGGGAGCTCTTGGATTGGATTCAAGGGTTATCACCTGACGACTTCTTAATTTTAAATCCTGGGGCTTGGACACATACAAGTTACGCGATCAGGGACGCTATTAGTGCTGTGAAAGTTCCGACGGTAGAAGTCCATCTTTCAAACATCCATGCCCGTGAAGCATTTCGCACCAATTCTCTTATCGCACCGGTCTGTATAGGACAAGTATCAGGTCTGGGGGCAGACGGTTATGTATTAGCGATGCGTTATGCTGTCGACTACCAAGGCCGTAAGGCAAAGGCATGAATTCGATATTCAAACCACGCACCATGTACTACGTACAACGATAGGGGGGATACATCATCAATCGCATCGAACGAATGCGTCAACGCATGCATGAGGAAAGAATTGATGCTTATATTGTTATTCGTCCGGAAAATGGACGATATCTGAGCGGGTTTACAGGTGGAGAAGCAACTCTGTATATCACCTCAGAAAAAGCTCTTTTATTAACTGATTTTCGTTACATAGCACAAGCAAAGGCCCAGTCTCCAGATTTTGAAATCATTGATGCGGGTCAGGACCACTTTGCTTCTTTAGCAGAAATCGGGGAACATGTCCAGCAAGTGGGTTTTGAAGGAGACTATGTCACTTACGTGGACCACGGAAAACTGCAAGCTGCTTTATCCCAAGCGGAACTTTTGTCTCTGCCCAACCTTATCGGATATTTGCGTTCGGTGAAAGATGATTCAGAGCTCAAGCTAATTCGTGAAGCAGTAAAAATCGCAGATCTTGCTTTTGCCGATGTGTTAAAGACGATCAAAATCGGGCAAACAGAAGAAGAGATTGGTTTAAACTTGGACTTTTCCATGAGACATGCCGGAGCAAGTGGAGGTTCTTTTGATTTTATTGTAGCCTCTGGTGTGCGTTCTGCGTTGCCTCATGGAACGGCCAGCTCAAAGATCGTTCAATCAGGGGAGTTTCTGACGATGGACTTCGGTGCAATCTATCAGGGTTATTGCTCAGATATCACGCGGACGGTTTTTTTAGGCGAACCAGAGGACAAGCAGCGCGAAGTGTATGAAATTGTCCTAGCTGCGCAGAGAGCAGGAATTGAAGCAGTTGCCCCGGGAAGAACTGGCAAAGAAGTGGATGCGGTAGCCCGTAAACTAATTGAAGAAACAGGTTATGGTGAATACTTTGGACATGGACTAGGACATTCCGTAGGTCTGGCGATCCATGAGGGACCAAATCTTAATAAGCGGGAAGATCGTGTGCTTGAACCGGGCATGGTCGTTACCGTGGAACCGGGTATTTATATCCCGGATTGGGGTGGCGTTCGAATTGAGGATATGGTTTTGGTGACCGAAAATGGTTGCGAAGTATTGACCCAGGCACCAAAAGATTTCATAATCATAAAGTGACGTTTTAGAATTTCTTAGTATATAGCTTTAGAAACGGACAAACTAAATAAAAGGATTTTAGGGGGAAAGTGGTAGTTATGATTTCAACGAATGATTTTAAGACAGGTCTAACCATTCAATTAGACGGTGATGTTTTCTCAGTGGTTGAGTTTCAACATGTTAAACCCGGTAAAGGAGCCGCTTTTGTTCGAACAAAATTGAAAAATGTGAAGACGGGTGGAGTCGTTGAGCGTAGGTTCAATGCCGGAGAAAAAGTGGAAAAGGCCCATGTGGAGCGTCGTGAAATGGACTATCTCTATAAAGATGGAGAACATTACGTGGTCATGGATAAGGAAACCTACGAGCAGACCTCTTTGACTCAGGGGCAAATTGGAGACGGTGTGAAATGGCTGAAAGAAAACATGACCTTAGGTGTGCTTTTCTATGATATAGAGGTTATTGGAGTGGATGTGCCTAATACCGTTCATCTGGCTGTTACAGCAACAGAACCCGGCGTGAAAGGGGATACGGCTACCGGTGGGACAAAGCCTGCAACCTTAGAAACGGGTGCAGTCGTGCAGGTGCCTTTCTTTGTCAATGAAGGAGATATGCTGATCATTGATACTCGGACAGGAAGCTATGTTCAACGGGCCCAGTAAAGTCAGAGTTCAGAGGTCAGAAGCTGGAAATAGCAGATTTTAAGTAATATCCTAAATAACATGAAAACATCTCTTATGGGGCAAACTTAATTTTAATTGCGACCATAGGAGGTGTTATTTTGTTATCTCAACAGACTTCAAAGCTTAGCGTGATTCCGCTTGGGGGAACTGGAGAAATCGGAAAAAATTTGCTGGTTTTTGAATATGAAGATTCAATTGTAATCATTGATGGTGGGGTAAAGTTCCCAGACGAAGAACTACTGGGTATCGATTTGGTGATTCCTGACATCGCCTATTTGGAGAAAAACCGCGAGCGAATTAAAGGGCTCTTCATTACACATGGGCATGAGGATCATATCGGTGGACTCCCATTCATTTTACCAAAATTGAATATTCCTATTTATGGTACAAAATTGGCCTTGGGATTGGTTCGAGCGAAGTTTCAGGAGCGAACTGCTTATCCTGAATCTTTAGTGCACATGTTAGAACCTGGTGAACGTATACAGGCAGGGGCTTTTGAAGTAGAGGCATTTCGAGTTACACATAGTATTCCGGATGCTGTCGGATATTCTCTGCTTTCTCCGGTTGGACGCGTAGTCTATACAGGGGACTTTAAGGTCGACTATACCCCCATTGATGGTCAGAACATGGATTTGAGAAAACTGGCAGCTTGGGGTGAGGAAGGAATCTTAGCCTTAATTTGCGACTCCACAAATGCTGAACGGCCAGGGGTTACCATGTCAGAAGGGGCAGTCGGGAAAGCTTTGCGAGACAATTTCGAACGGGCTAAAGGAAAAATCATTATGGCATCGTTTGCTTCTAATGTACATCGAATCCAGCAAGCGATCGATGGTGCTTCTGAGGTTGGTAGAAAGGTTTGTGTCGTCGGAAGAAGCATGGAGAACGTGGTGCGCACTGCACTGGAGTTAGGCTACTTAAAACTGCCCAAAGAGGATATCATTATTGACAGTACAGAAGTAGGAAACACACCTTCTACACAATTGTTGGTTCTGACCACTGGGAGTCAAGGTGAGCCACTAGCTGCTTTGACACGGATGGCCACTCGAAGTCATCGTCAGATTAACGTTCTCGCCGGGGATATGGTCATTATCGCGGCAACCCCAATACCTGGAAACGAGAAGCTTGTGGGAAAGACGATTAATCATCTTTATCAGATAGGTGCGGAAGTTGTAACCAAAGAAATGGGGCAAGTACATGTATCCGGACACGCCAATCAAGAAGAGATTAAGCTTGTGATACGCCTTACCAACCCGCGTTTTCTTATTCCACATCACGGAGAAGTTCGTCATCAAGTTGCTCTGAAAAGGATCGGACATTCGCTTGGTTACTCGGATCCAGACATTGCTTTAACTCAACTGGGCTCACGTGTTGAGATATCCCCGGATCGCATGGAATTCGGAGAACGAGTGGAAGCCGGAAGTATTTACATTGATGGACTGGGTGTAGGGGATGTAGGGCAGATTGTTTTGAAAGATCGTCAACAATTGGCGCAAGACGGTGTGGTTGTAGTGGTAGCTGCACTTTCGAAAGGAAAGCCATACAGAATTTTGTCTGGACCGGATATTATCTCTCGAGGATTTACGTTTATGAAGGAAGCAGAGATATTGGTAGATGGGGCTAGAAAAGTGGTGGAAGCTACCTTAGAAAAC
Source organism: Desulfosporosinus sp. BICA1-9 (assembly GCF_000802135.1). Classification (NCBI taxonomy): domain Bacteria; kingdom Bacillati; phylum Bacillota; class Clostridia; order Eubacteriales; family Desulfitobacteriaceae; genus Desulfosporosinus; species Desulfosporosinus sp. BICA1-9. Next base: position 28,982 of record NZ_JUEE01000249.1, on the reverse strand, counting down.
CAGATCCAGAAGGAGCAAATGGAATGGGGCCCTCTAAAATCCAATATCCGTGACAGTCTAAGCAAATACTTATGGGATAAGACCCGGAGACGACCCATGATCTTACCTGTGCTACTACATCATTAGATCATATTACAAATTTTAGGTTGGAGCGCTGTGGTCTGTTATAAAACGACCGAAGCGCTCTACATCGTTTCAGGAGCTATTCCTGAAGTCAGGATGTACAATCAGCCGTTAAATGGTTTTTTTGCAGAACTAAAGTTTGATTTGCAGGAATATTGATTAAAATTGGAGAATACAGCCACTAGGAAGGAGGCCTGAAAATGAAATTCGGTAGAAAATGGAAATGGAACCAGGTCACTCCTTTGCGTATAACTATGCTATACGCGCTGACTGGTGGGCTCTGGATTCTCTTCTCAGATCATCTATTAGGCCTGATCGTGTCGGATCATAGCGTGCTGCTTTATTTGTCAACCGTAAAGGGCTGGCTCTATGTTACAGTGACGTCAGTGCTTCTCTATGCCCTTATTCAATGGGGATTCACCTCCCTTCAAAAAAATGAAAAAGTTTTAAAAAAAGATCGAGAACATTTAGAGCGCTATCAGCTTTTGGCGGAGCATGTTCTTGATTTAATATTATTTATCCGCCCGGATGGACAGATTATCGATGCCAACGAGGCAGCGGTGCAACGTTATGGTTATACCCGTGAGGAATTAACGAACATGCCTGTTCATCAGTTGCGTTTGCCAGAGGACCAATTATCAGTGTCCACCTTTTTAGAAAAGGCTCCCAAGGGGATACAGTTTGAACTCAAACACGTTTGTAAAGATGGCAGTGTCTTTCCAATCGATATCAGTGCTAAGGGTGCAACGATCAACGGGAAACCAATTATTGTTAGTCTCATTCGCGATATTACAAAACGTAAAGATGTAGAAACCGAGGTTTGGCTGGCGAAGGAACGAGCCCAAGTCACGTTAGAGTCCATTGGGGATGCGGTGATCACGACCGATGTACAGGCGAACGTTGAGTACCTCAATCCGGTCGCTGAGGCTTTAACTGGTTGGACGAATGCTGAAGCAGTAGGCCTCTCCTTAGAGCAAGTTTTTCAGATTGTCAATGAAGAAACGGGTAAGAAGGTTGAAAGTCCAATTATCCGATGTCTTCAAGAAGGAAAGGTTGTCGGCTTGGCAAACCATATCGTCTTAATCAATAAAGCGGGATCGAGAATTGCGATTGAAGATTCAGCTGCACCCATTCGAGACCGTAGTGAAACGATTATAGGGGCAGTTTTAGTGTTTCATGATGTCAGTTATAAACGAAATCTTATTAAAGAGTTGGCCCATCAAGCACAACATGATGCTCTAACTGGACTCCCCAACCGCTACCTTTTCAATGAACATTTAAAGCAAGCATTAGCACGAGCAAAGCGTAAACAGGGTAAGTTAGCGGTTATGTTTTTGGATTTAGATCGCTTCAAACTGATTAATGATACGATGGGCCACAACCTGGGTGATCGACTTCTATATCACGTAGCAGAACGCGTTCGTCGATCGTTGCGCGAAGGGGATACAATCGCAAGACAGGGCGGAGATGAATTTTTAGTCTTACTTCCGGAGATAATGGATGACCATGAGGTAGTCACCGTATCTGAACGAATTTTAGGAGTTTTTGCTCAACCGATTATCCTAGATGGCAATGAAGTCTACGTGAGTACGAGTATTGGAATCAGTCTTTATCCAAATGATGGCACTGATTTAGAAACTTTAGTGAAACAGGCGGATACAGCAATGTATTATGCCAAGGAAAAGGGTCGAAATAATTGTCAGTTTTTCACTTCAGGACTTAATATAAAGGCCAATCAACGACTTGCGACAGAGAACAGTCTGCGTAAGGCCTTAGTGCGTGGCGAGTTTGTCCTGCATTATCAGCCCCAAGTTGATTTTGAAAGTGGCTCGATTGTAGGCCTGGAAGCCCTCATTCGCTGGAATTCTGTCGAACTGGGAATGGTTTCCCCTGCCGCCTTTATTCCTATAGCAGAGGAAACGGGGTTGATTGTGCCGATAGGAGAATGGGTTTTATGGACCGCCTGTGCACAGAATAAGAGTTGGCAAGAACAAAGCTACCCGCCTTTGCGCATAGCCGTTAACATTTCAGCTCGGCAATTTAGAGAACCGGATTTTATTAAGATAGTGGACAGAATTCTTCAAAAAACCGGATTAGAACCCCGGTGGCTGGAATTGGAGATCACAGAGAGTATTGCTATGGAAAATGGTCAAACATCTCTTGAAATGTTGAACGGCTTTAAAGAGTTAGGAGTACGGATTTCCATTGATGATTTCGGAACTGGTTTCTCTTCACTGAATTACTTACGGCGCATGCCGATAGACACCCTGAAAATTGATCAATGCTTTATTCAAGATATCAGTTCGGGCGAAAATGGAGAGGAAGTAGTAGCAGCTATTATTCAGCTCGCTAAAAACCTTAACTTAAAAGTTATTGCCGAAGGAGTAGAGACAAATACCCAACGGTCCTTTCTCAAGGATAAATTGTGCGATGAAATGCAAGGTTACCTCTATAGTAAGGCGGTTTCGTCGCAAGATGTTGAAAAGTTGTTCGTACAACCGAAGAAGTAAATGTGTTCAGCTCAAAGCTGAACTTTGATAAATTAATAGTGGTCCCTTTTGAGGCTGGGTGCATGCTCTGTAGTGTGTTACCCGGCTTTTAACATTCAGACTATCGTGTTCGCATGCGATGTTTAGATGAAGTGGGCTCAAGTGAAGCGGGGGTCGAGTACAAGCAGTGCAAGTGCAACTCGAGAACCGTCCCTAACTGTACTGACTTGCATGTCTGATTTGCACGACTTGCACGGTTCTAACCCCGTCGACCCAAGCCAGAGGAAGTTTCTTAGCTTAGAGAGCACGATTAGTGGAATTGCGTCAATGAGCGCAGTCGATCAGGCGTTAAGAACCGCAACTGTTCACATGCAGAAAGCCCAGAAGTTTTGCGGTTTAGCCTGAGCGACAAGCGAATAGCAATGGATCACGATAGTCTCCGGTGGAGAGTATCGCCGAAGCCGTGATCCCTAAAGGAATACCCACCGGCGTAGGATGTGCGAAGGTGCTAAGCCTCTTCCTTCACTTTTTTTCCGAACGATGTCTAAAATTAGAAAGCTGGACATACCTTCTATCAAGGGGGGCAATAAGGTGTCGCTACATTACAAACTATCTGTCGTTCAAGCACCGAAACTGATGCACAATAAGCCTGCTATGTTAGCTAAGTCTTTGACTCCTCAAGCGAAGGAGAGCTATTCTGAGCCGAATCAAAGTGCGGTGTTATGGCTGGATATCTCTAGATGGTTTAGTGAGGGGATTCGTTCGATTTTAAGCAAGATAAACGATGTAGGCTTTCAAGAGGTTGAAGAGCTCCGCTTGAGGATTGGTCAGCCACTCTTGCTTCGAACGTCAGACAAGGACTGCTTTATTAATCAGGAAGGTAGGGTAACGAGTCCGGATAAGGCTTATTGGGTGAATCGGGAAGATCTTGTCGGTACTTTAGAACGGATGACCCATAGCTCGGTTTACGCTGCCGAAGAAGATCTTAAACAGGGTTTTTTGACTCTTCCTGGAGGGAACCGGGTTGGGGTAACCGGAGAGGCAGTCTTACAACACGGAAAAATTCAGACGATGAAGCATGTATCTTCCTTGAATATTCGTATTGCTCGAGATATGAAAGGAAGAGGTTTAAAGATTTTGCCCTTACTTTTAGGTGCTGACGGAAAAGTATGTCATACACTCTTGATTTCTCCTCCCCGTGCTGGTAAAACAACCCTCTTACGGGATTTGATTCGTTTAATTAGTAACGGTGTTCCTCACTTGGGATTAAATGGACAGACTGTTGGAGTTGTAGACGAACGAGGCGAGCTTGCTGGGATGTGGCAAGGGGTACCGACCTACGACTTAGGATATCGTACGGACGTTTTAGATCGGTGCCCAAAAGCTTCCGGGATGAGCATGGTGGTTCGCTCTATGGCGCCTCAAGTTATGGCCATGGATGAGCTTGGTCATACAGACGATGTCTCCGCCCTGTTGGATGCTTTACGCACGGGAGTACAAATCCTAAGCACGGCCCATGCCAGCTCATTAGAAGAAGCACAAAACAGGCCGGTTCTGGCTGATTTGCTGAATCAAGGAGTGTTTGAACGTTTGGTCGTCTTGAGTAGGCAGAATGGACCAGGAACCATTAAGGGAGTTTATAATCTTAAAACTGGGAGGATCCTGCAATGCTCATCCTCGGTTGTATTGTCCTGATCGCCGGTTGTGGTTCTTCTGGTCTGTGGTTGGCTAATCGAATCAGGCGGCGACCGTCCGAATTGCGAGAGCTTTTAATGGCCTTGGCTCTTTTAGACACAGAAATTGTTTGGGGGGCAACCCCTTTGCCAGAGGCCTTTGGGATTGTGAAGGAACGAACGGATACGCCTTGGCAAGAATTTTATAAGGAACTTCAGGATCGTTTGCAGCGGGGAGAGTCAGCAGGTATTGCTTGGAAAGAGACAATATTGGCTCAAAAAGCTAATTTCTGTTTAAAGCCAGAAGATTGGCAAGTGATTCGTGATGTTGGGAAGGGCTTAGGTCGATCAGATCGTACCGAGCAACATAAACAATTAGAACTTGTCTTACGTCAACTTACAATGATCAAGGAACAAGCAGATGTTTGGTCCGTTAAACAAGCTAAAATGTGGTCCTATTTAGGCTTTCTGGGTGGGATCGCAGGAGTGCTCATTCTGATTTAAGCAGGGGAGGAGTCGGGAAGATGAGCTTCAATCTAATCATTACCGTCGCTGGAATTGGAATTCTAGTCGGAATATTGGCAACCGTACTTACTCAATCCGGGCGCAGTGAAATGGCACAGGGTGTTACAATTATGGGCGTTATTGTGGTTCTCTATATCGTAGTTCAGTCGATTGCGGAATTATTTACACTGGTTAAGAGTGTTTTCAACCTTTATTAGGGGGCTAAAGCGTGGAGATATGGCAAATCGTAGGACTAGCCCTGATTGTTACAATTATGAGTGTTGTTCTCAAGCAGATTCGACCAGAAATTGCCTTGCAACTTACGATTCTCGCAGGAGCCTCAATCTTTATCATTATTTTAAGTAAAATCAAAGTTATTGTTGACTTACTTCAAACTCTTGCTGATCAAGCTAATATCAGTTCCTATTATTTACTGATAATTTTAAAGATTGTGGGGGTGGCTTATTTAGCAGAGTTCGGTGCTCAGATCTGCCGTGACGCTGGAGAGAACTCGTTGGCAACCAAAATCGAGCTGGCAGCTAAGGTTGGGGTTATCGTCTTAGCGATCCCTATTATTGTAGCCATTACAGAGTCGCTGGTACGACTCGTTCCGTGAGGTGATGTGTTTGCGGAGATTCTTCCTAAGTTTAGTCTTATTAATCATCTTGTTGAGTGGGACAACTTCTCCGGTCTATGCTGAAGAGGCGGCATCTCCAAGCGCTGGAAAGGTAGAATTATCCCAAAAGGTCGATCTGAGTCAAATGAGAGGTTTTTTGGACCAACTGGATGGAGATGTTCAGAAGGCAATGCCAGGTTTTTCTCTAGTGCGCATGTTTGAAGATCTTAAGAGTGGAAAACTGAGTTTGCGACCGGAAAACATCGGACAAACGTTATTAACGCTCCTGGGCCATCAAGTTTTAGGAACGGCTCCCTTAATTGGCAAGCTACTCATTTTGGCAGTATTAGGGGCAGTTTTAGGTCAACTTCAAGTTGCGTTTGGTGGAAGCGTGGGAAAAACTGCTCAAGTGATGACGTATTTAGTGCTTTTGAGTTTAGCCATTACCTCATTTAGGGAGGCTTTGACCGTCGCTACGGGGGCAATTGATCAAATGGTCGGTCTCATGCAGACGATCTTCCCGGTTATCCTAACCTTATTAATCACGATGGGGAATCTGACCAGCGCTGCACTTTTTAAACCTCTGATTATGGGTAGCCTGACTGTGTTAGCTACGCTCATCAAAACCACTATTTTACCGCTATTTTTTCTCGCTGCCGTCCTTAAACTTCTCAATAATATCTCAGAACAGTTTAAACTTAGCAAGCTCGCTGGACTTTTCGAATTTGCAGGGAAACTTTGCTTGGGAGTTATCATGACAGTCTTTATCGGAGTCATGACTGTTCAAGGGGTAACCGGAGGGGTTGCGGATAGTGTAGTTTTTCGTACCGCCAAGTATTCAGCAGATCTTATTCCTGTCGTGGGCAAATTTTTTAAAGACGCCGTTGAATTAGTGATCACGTCTGGGTTACTGCTCAAAAATGCCGTTGGAATTATTGCCTTAATAGCTATTATCATCATCTGCTTAGGTCCTTTAGTTAAGATTCTAGCGATGATCTTCGTTTTTCGGATCTCTGCAGCCTTGATTGAACCTCTCGGTGAAAAGGCCCTTGCGGAAAGTCTACAGGATATGTCAAAAAGTTTAATTTTAGTTTTGGTCACTGTCTCGTCAGTGGCGATCATGTTTTTTATGTCCGTCGCCGTGGTCGTTGGCACGGGAACTTTTTCGGTGATGTTGCACTAAGGAGGAGACCATTGTGCAGACGTTGCAAACACTCGTACGTAATTTGGCTGTGATTCTACTCTTGGCCACATTTCTAGAAATGCTCCTGCCCAATAAATCAATGCGTGGTTTTGTCCAAATGGTCATGGGATTGTTCGTGATATCGGCAGTTCTTGCCCCTATTACTACATTCTTACATACCCCATTATCCCTGGAGATTCCTGCTTGGACGGCCACAACCCCTCAGGAGTTACCCGCGCTAGCTTTAGAAGGTCAAGGGGTTAAAGTTGGTCGGGATGCTATCCAAGAGCAATACCGCCTGATTTTGATCAACCAGATCAAAGCACTGGCCTTGAGCACACAAGGAATCGAAACGGCGGAGGTCAATGTTGAATTTGAGGAGGGAGCGGGAGGGTTTACTGATCAGCCAAATATTACTAAGGTTGAGGTTATCTTAACAGCCACTAAGGATGAGATTAAAACTGTGCAACCCATTATTATCGAAAGATCTACTTCGTCTGTGAAAACTCAGTCTCAGAGAGCGGAAGAAGTTCAAGTGCGCATAGCCACATTTATGAACTTGTCTAAAGAGCTAGTTTTTGTTCATGAAAGTTAGAAAAAAGAAAGTGCTTGAAAGGAGGAAGAGGATACGTGAATTGGATGAGGCAGATTTCATCAGATAAAATATTGGTTGGGTTAGTGGCCGTCATTGTTGTTGGAATGTCTTTTATTTACCTTGGCAAAGGACCCGTGGACCCTGCTCAAAGTATGCAAGCTAAATCCGACCAAACCAACGTTCCAGTCACGAGTACTAAAATTGGCATGTTAGAAAAGGAATTAGAAAGTAAACTCCAAACAAATATTTTAATGATGACTGGGGTAGGTAAAGTTCAAGTTTCGGTAAGCTTTATGACAGGACTAAGAAATGAGTATGCGCGGAATAATAACGTGACGAAAAGAACCAATAAAGAAACCGACAAGACTGGTGGAACCCGAGAAACGACGGAAATTACCGAGAATAACCAAGTAGTTATGCCCAGCGGTTCCTCTCAACCAGTTATGGTGCTGGAGGATCGTCCAGAGATTGCGGGTGTTTTGGTGATTGCTGAAGGAGCAAGGGATCCAAAGGTGAGAGAGGGGATTCATTCAGCGGTGCAAACGCTCTTGAATATTCCGAGCGCGAGAATCACTGTTGTTCCCATGGGTGAAGGATAATGGCTTTTCCAAACAAGAAACGATCACCTATTATATTTGTAGGGCATAAATCTTGGTTATGGATCGCCAGCCTAGTCGGATTGGCAGTTATCATGGGGATTATAGGAATTAAGTCAACAACCGCTGAGCCAAAAGCTTATTTTTCAAGCCAAGTGGATTTTTGGGTAAATGCACCAGTGGAGGGGCCTGGAATTCAATTTCAAGTTGAAATGGTTAAGCAAAGCGATTCAGGAGAAAACTATTTCGTAAATTATCGTTTGAAGCGAGAACAGTTTCGTCAAGAAGCTAAAGCTATGCTCTCTGAATTGCTAAATTCAAGTGTGGAAAAAAGTAAGGCCCAAGCGCAAGAAAAATGGCTGGAACTTAGTACGAAAATACAACGAGAAAGCGAAATAGAGAACCTCCTAAAAATAAAGGGGTTTCAGGATGCTGTGGTAGATGTTTTTCAGGATAGCGTTACGGTGATCGTTTATGCTCAAATGCTAACCCCAAATGAAGTGAATCTTATTCAAGAGATTGTTGTACGAGTAACGAATGTTCGCTTAGATAAGATTACTGTAACGGCAAAAAATAGCTAAGCTTAAGCAGCGCTTGGAGCCAGCCGAGTTTCTATAAAAGTATTGTATAAATCTTGCAGGAATATGGAGATATCAGCGCGAATTGACTAATAATAGTGGTGGGACTAAAATAACAGTTGAATAGGACGAAAGACCCAATCGAGAGGGCGAGGAACACGGTAATGAACAAAATTCTTATTGCAGATGACGCAAGTTTCATGCGCTTGATGATTACACAGATTCTTGCCCGCAAGGATTTGAGGAACACTATAGAAGCCGAAGATGGGCGGCAGGCTGTAGAACGGTTTAAATCTGATCATCCAGACTTGACACTCATGGATATTACTATGCCGGAACTGAATGGGTTGGATGCGCTTAAAGAGATTCTAGAAATCAATCCCTTAGCCAAAGTGATTATTTGTAGTGCAGTTGCCAATGAAAGTATGGTTGTTGAAGCTTTGAAACTAGGTGCTGTCGACTTTTTGGCAAAACCTTTTCGACCTGATGAACTCATACGGACGGTACAAAAACACCTCACTTAGTGATTGAACATCTTTAACTCACTAAGTAATCCGAAGCCGTTGCCTGTAAGGTGATGGCTTTTTTGCTATAGGGGTGACCTAATGTGGGTTTAATACAGTGAATTTACGGATAATATATTGTATACTTAAACTCACTTCGTTGAAAAAGGCAAACTACCCTCATATAATGATACATGTATGTTATGGTGATTCACTTGATAATTGGCTGTTGTAGGTCTATAAAATTATTGAGAGACAATAGAGAGGGGTGAAGGCTATGATACCAGTTAAGATTACGGATACAACTTTGAGGGACGCGCATCAAAGCCTTTGGGCCACTCGGATGCGTACTGAAGACATGGTGCCAATCCTTGCTGACATGGATGATATGGGATTCTTCTCCATGGAAGTGTGGGGAGGAGCTACTTTTGATGTCTGTATGCGCTTCTTAGGTGAGGATCCTTGGGAACGTTTAAGAGAGATCAAACGACATGTCCATAAAACTCCTTTGCAAATGCTCTTAAGAGCCCAGTCTTTAGTCGGATATCAACATTATCCCGATGATGTAGTACGGGAATTTGTTGCGCTCAGTGTTAAGAATGGGATTGACATCATTCGAATTTTTGATTCCTTGAATGATGTGCGAAATATGGTTGTGCCTATGCAAGCGGCCAAAATGGCAGGTGCCCATGTTCAGGCGTCCGTGGTTTATACAATAAGTCCGGTTCACACGACAAAACACTATTTGGAAACAGCCACTGCCTTAGCTGATCTTGGAGCTGATTCCCTCTGTATTAAAGATATGGCCGGCTTGTTGACGCCGTTTAAGGCTTACGAATTGGTTTCCTTATTGAAAAAGGAATTAGGGATTATGATCCATTTGCACAGCCATTATATTGGCGGAATGGCTGTAGGGACTTATTTGAAGGCTGTCGAAGCAGGGGCAGATGTCATAGATACAGCCAGTGTTCCTTTAGCCTTTGGGGCCAGTCAACCTCCTGTCGAAACAGTGGTACGGGCTTTTCAAGACACTGGCTATGATTCGGGCTTGAGTTTACGTAAATTATTCCGTATCGCAAAGTATTTTGAATCACTGCGTAAGAGTCGAGGCTTTGAACGGGGGATCACCCGGATTTCGGATATGAGGGTTTTTGAACACCAGGTTCCTGGGGGTATGATCTCTAACCTTGTTTCCCAATTGGAAGAACAAGGTGCCTTGGAGCGAATACACGAGGTGTTGGAGGAGATCCCAAAAGTTAGAGCGGAATTAGGGTTTCCACCTTTGGTCACACCTACAAGTCAAATCGTTGGAACCCAAGCGGTATTAAATGTCTTGAGCGGGTCAAGATATAAGTTAATACCAGGGGAAGTGAAGGCCTATGTGCGGGGGTTATATGGACGTCCTCCAGCTCCAATTAATACTGATATTCAAAAGAAAATTATTGGGGACGAAGAACCTATGACGGTTCGTCCGGCTGATAAATTAGAACCTGGACTGCCAAAAGCCGTGAAAGATAGTGAGGGTTTAACTCGTTCTCCTGAAGATGTCATCAGTTATGCACTATTCCCCCAAATAGCTAAAAAGTTTTTTGAAGAGCGAAACCAAGGCGTTAGAGCGAAAGAAGAACTGAAGAACGTAGAAGAAACAAAGACAACCTGGTTGTCTAAGGAGGATCCGAATTTGAACTTGCAAGAAATTAAAGAATTAATCCAGATCATTGATGCAACCGAAATTAGTGAATTAAATCTTGAAAGTGATGGTGTCAAAATATCCATCCGCAAAGGACCAAGTATGGTCGCTAGTGTTCCAGTCACCGCTACTGCGCGACAAGAACATAGGGCGTTGGTTGCAGCAGATTCTGTTCAAGTCTCTCCGAGTGTTGAAGCAGAGACAGCTAAAGCTCCAGAACCTGTGGTTAAAGCAAATACTGAAATAATCTCAGCTCCCATGGTGGGGACCTTTTATAGCTCACAGTCTCCAGATGCAGAGGCTTTTATAAAAGTTGGCCAAATGGTTGAAGTAGGGCAAACAGTATGTATTGTGGAGGCCATGAAACTGATGAATGAGATTGAGTCGGAATTCAAAGGCAAAGTGATCCAAATTCTTGTCGAAAACGGGCAGCCCGTAGAATATGGGCAACCGTTATTCGTCATTGAAAAATAAGGAGAAGAGAGCATGTTTAAAAAAATCCTGATCGCGAATCGTGGAGAAATTGCCTTGCGCATCATTCGGGCATGTCGCGAGCTTGAGATTGAGACGGTCGCAGTTTTTTCAGAGGGAGATCGGGAGGCTCTGCACGTTAAAGCCGCTGACGAAGCAGTCTGCATCGGTCCTGTAGCAAGTGCCAAGAGTTACCTAAATATCCCGAACATTATCAGTGCAGCTGAATTGACCGGTGTTGATGCAATTCATCCTGGCTATGGTTTTTTATCCGAGAACGCTCGATTTGCTGAGATATGTGAATCATGTGGAATCGCTTTTATTGGCCCATCCCCACATGTCATTGAAACCATGGGAGACAAGGCTACGGCAAGAAAAACAATGATTGAGTGTGGCGTTCCTGTAGTGCCCGGTTCCAAAGATATTATTGAAGATGAAGAGACAGCCGCTGCAGTTGCTAAAGAAATTGGGTATCCGGTGTTAATCAAAGCCTCAGCAGGTGGCGGTGGCAAGGGAATGCGGGTTGCCCAAAATTCTAAAGAATTAAGCAAATCGATTCAAGCAGCCCAAAACGAGGCTCAGGCTTCCTTTGGCAACGCTGAGGTTTATCTAGAGAAATACGTTGAAGAACCTCGACACATTGAGATTCAAATCCTAGGAGATAACTATGGGAATGTAGTTCATCTGGGAGAACGAGATTGTTCTTTACAGCGTCGTCACCAAAAACTATTAGAAGAATCTCCTTCAAGTGCTTTAACTCCCGAGTTAAGAGCGGAAATGGGTGAGATGGCGGTCAAAGCAGCTAAGTCAGCGAATTATTCGAACGCCGGAACCATTGAGTTTTTGTTGGATCGTCACGGCAAATTTTATTTTATTGAAATGAACACACGCATCCAGGTTGAGCATCCTGTCACTGAGCTAGTAACTGGCATTGACTTAGTCAAAGAACAAATTCGCTTAGCGGCCGGAGAACCATTGGGGTATACTCAAGAGGATATTCAGCTGCGAGGTTGGGCAATAGAATGTAGGATAAACGCCGAAAATCCAGAGAAGAATTTTATGCCTTCACCCGGACTGATTACAAGCTATCATGTTCCTGGGGGCCCTGGAGTTCGAGTTGACAGTGCGGCGTACCAAGGATATATGGTTTCGCCCTACTATGACTCAATGGTCGGAAAACTGATTGTTTGGGGCGCCACCAGGCAGGAGGCCATAGCACGTATGAAGCGAGCCCTTGAGGAATTCGTGATTGAAGGGATCCATACTACAATTCCCTTCCACTTGGTCGTCTTGGAAAATGCCTTCTACCGACGTGGAGAAGTCTACACAAATTTTATTCAGCGCCGAATTTTAGGTGAGTAAAATTCGTGGTTCGATATTCGATATTCGATGTTCGAAGTACGAACCTGAACCTTGAAAATAATAGTCTTTGCTACATCAGGCTAAATTTGGTATAATAACAACGTTATATTGGATATAGAAAACTTCCTCAGCGGAGTTTTTCAAGGGCTGCGTCGAAAGTTTAAGCAGTACTTATCCAAGGCAAATGTGTGATGGTGTAATACGATGCGGTGTTCGATGTTTGATATGTTTAATATTTTCGACATTCGAACCACGAACATCGAACATCGATTTAGGGGGTGAGTGCATGGAAAGTTTAGGAACGGATAATTCCCTCGGGTCTATACGAATTGCTGATGAGGTTGTTGAGGTTATCGCCGGTTTAGCAGCTTCTGAAGTAGAAGGTGTAGTTGGAATGAGTGGGGGTCTTGTGGGAGATCTTGCACACATGTTAGGGAGAAATAAAAACCTAACCAAAGGGGTTAAGGTTGAAGTCGGGGAACATGAGGTAGCGGTAGATCTCTATATCGTCGTTGAGTATGGTGTATCGATACCTGATGTCGCTTTAAGCGTGCAGGAATCAGTGAAGGAAGCCATAGAAAGCATGACTGGGCTCAAGGTTGTGGAAGCAAATGTACATATACAAGGGGTAAATTTTAAACCAGTTTCTGAAATCAAAGAAGAAGATCTTCGTCTGAAGTAGAGTTGGCCCCCCCTGGAAATGCCAGGGGGGGTTTTAAAAGGGGGGCGACAAATGTTGGCCTACGTTTTAGGACTCCTTCTGATCCTTGGCGCGCTATGGATATTAGCCATCGCCACGGGGTGGGGGCTTCCTTATTTTCTAATAGCTGAAGGGCTTGAATGGTTAAAGGTCAACCCTTGGGAAAGTACTGTTGTGGCGGGGGTTTTACTCTTGCTGGGATTACTATTATTTATGCGACCGCGCGAAAGTACAGTTCGTGCGTTTCGAACCCCTGCCAAAGGAGGGGATGTTCGAATTTCTCAGGAAGCCTTGCAGGAGATTATTCTGCGCAGTACCACTGCCTTGCCAGGTGTGATTGCGGTTCAATCTAGTTTGAGTGAGCGTGAAACAGGACTTGAAATTATTGTTTTTTGCCAATTTGAACAAGGAGTTCTCATTCCCCAGACCTCTGGAGAGCTTCAAACGAAGGTTAAGCAGGATGTCGAACTTTATACTGGAATTCCAGTTTCAGAGGTGAAAGTGTTGGTACGTCGTCTACAAAAGACGCGTTCAGCACGCGTCCGATGAGTGAGTTCTGGTCGAAAATTGGAAACAAGCTTATGAATTTTTTGGTTTGGGCCATTGACAATCATCCGGGCAAATTTATCGGAACAGCTATCGGGTCTTTAGTGGGGTTATTATTTGTCACGCTTGGTTTTTGGCAGACCCTAGTCTTAGTGCTGTTTGCTACCGTGGGATTCATCATTGGCAAACGCCAGGATGATCATAAAGATATCTCAACTTGGCTAGAAAGAATTTTGAATAAGTATTAAGTATTCGAGGATACTGATGATGACTTACTATTCGTAGTTTTGAATGAAATTTATTGGGGAGGGGAATTATCCTTGAGTCGAAGATTAGCCCGTGAAACGGCATTGCAAGTGCTTTTTCAAAGGGACCTGACTAAAGAACCGCTGCTGACAGCGCAAGAAGTCCAGCGTTGGGCTGAGGAATTTGAGGTTCCTGAGCCCAGCAGAGCCTTTGCTCAACAACTTGTCGAAGGTACGATTGAACATCTCCCTGAAATCGATCAAAAGATTGCTTCATTTACCCAAGATTGGTCTCTTAGCCGCATGGCGAATGTGGATCGGAATGTAATGCGCTTGGCTACCTATGAGGTGCTTTTCTGTTCGGACATACCAGGCCGAGTTAGTCTTAACGAAGCGATTGAATTAGCAAAGCGCTTTGGTGGAGAGGAATCGGCAAAATTCGTGAACGGAATTTTAGATCGAATTGTGGATAGTGTCACGAAATCTGAACGAAAAGGTTCCGATTAAAGCTAACTTGTAAAAAACATGAGTTCTTAGTTTTTGTGCATACAATATTAGTTGTTCTTTGTTTTCTGAATAGTCTGATAACCATAAGAAGTGAAAAACAATAACTAGAGTTTGGCGCTTCTTATTATATTTAGATCTAAAAGTTAGTTACTTAATAGTTTATTCTGTATTTTTTTTATTTTACAGTAGAAGCTTTGAAGGAAAACGTATAAACATCTCGAATAAACTAACAAGTATGAGAGAAATTATATTCACATTGAGGAGGAGTTAAATGTACCGCGTCGTTAGAAAAAGACTACTAGCAACGGGCATTGCTTTGCTAGATGTCGATGCACCGGCTGTGGCCGCGAAAGTGGAGCCAGGCCAATTTGTGATTGTCAGAGTTGATGAGTCGGGTGAGCGCATACCGCTTACTGTGATGGACTTTGATCGGGAAAAGGGTACAATCACGATCGTTATTCAAGATGTGGGATACTCATCAGCAATCATTACGCGCATGAATGAGGGGTCTGAATTCCTAGATTTCGTCGGACCCTTAGGAGTTGCCTCTGAAGTTGAAAACCATGGTACTGTAGTGTGTATTGGAGGGGGCCTTGGCATTGCTCCGATTTTCCCAATCGCACGGGCCCTTAAAGAAGCAGGTAATCATGTGATTTCTGTTTTAGGATCCCGCAGTGCGGATCTGCTAATTCTCGAAGAAGAAATGCGTGCTGTCAGTAGCGAAGTTGTTATTGCCACGAACGACGGAAGTTTAGGGGTTAAGGGTTTTGTAACAGATGGACTTGCACAAGTTTTGGCTCAAGGACATGATGTGAAAGTTATTTGGGCAATTGGTCCCATGGTCATGATGAAGGCCGTCGTGGAATATACTCGTCCTTTGGGTATCAAAACGATTGTCAGCATGAATCCAATCATGGTGGATGGAACAGGTATGTGCGGAGCTTGTCGGATCAGTGTCGGTAATGAAACTAAATTTGCCTGTGTCGATGGACCGGAATTCGATGGGCACTTGGTGGATTTTGATTTAGCGATCAAGCGTTTAGCTTATTTTAAAGACGAAGAAAATCGGGCCAAAGCTCGGCTGGAATGTGATCATGAAGGGGGGCATCATTAATGGCAGAGAAAGTGGAGAGCACAAAAAAAGTCAAAATTCCGCGTCATGAAATGCCTTGCCAAGATCCTCTGGTTAGGGCACATAATTTTGAAGAAGTGGCTTTAGGATACACTCATGAAACGGCGATAGAGGAAGCAAAACGATGCTTGCAATGTAAAAAGCCGTTATGCATGGCGGGCTGCCCTGTCGAAGTACTCATTCCTGATTTCATCAAGCAAATTGCTGAAGGGGATTTCCAAGAAGCGGGTAGGGTCCTGAAAATTAAAAATTCCTTGCCGGCTGTTTGTGGACGGGTTTGTCCTCAGGAATCCCAATGTGAAAGTAAATGTATTCTGGGAATCAAAGGGGAGTCTGTAGCAATTGGACGACTTGAGCGTTTTGCAGCGGATTTTGGCATGAAGTCAGAAGAAGCAGAGTTCGAGAAACCAGTACAAAGCGGTAAACGTGTCGCTATCATCGGAGCAGGACCTGCTGGTTTAGCGTGTGCCGGGGATTTAGCGAAAGCTGGTCATATGGTGACAATTTTAGAAGCACTGCATGTTGCCGGGGGGGTTCTGATGTATGGAATTCCTCAGTTCCGTTTGCCAAAGGAGATTGTGCAGACTGAGATTACAAACCTCAAAAAAATGGGGGTAGAAATACTCACGAATCAAGTGGTGGGTAAAGTCACGTCTGTGGATGAACTTATGGAAAATGGCTATGATGCCGTATTTATCGGTACTGGTGCTGGACTGCCGTACTTTATGGATGTTCCGGGATTAAATCTCAACGGAGTCTATTCTGCCAATGAATTCTTAACCCGTACTAATTTGATGAAGGGTTATAAGTTCCCTGAGTATGCTACTCCTGTAAAAGTTGGCAAGAATGTTGCTGTTCTCGGTGCAGGGAACGTTGCGATGGACTCTGCTCGTACAGCTTTACGTTTAGGCGCAGAAAATGTTTATATTGTCTATCGAAGGTCCCGTGATGAAATGCCCGCAAGGAAAGAAGAACTTGAACACGCAGAAGAAGAAGGCATTCAATTCCGGTTGTTAACCAATCCTGTTTCCATTGATGGAGATGAGCGCGGTTGGGTTACAGGCTTGACTTGTCTACGTTATGAACTAGGAGAACCAGACGCTTCAGGTAGGCGTTCGCCAGTGGCTATTCCGGGGTCTGAATTTGAGATCCCTATGGATACTGTCGTCGTGGCCATTGGACAAGGCCCGAACCCCTTGGTAACAACCTCTACTCCTGGTTTGGAATTGAACAAGCGAGGGAACATTGTTGTAAATTCTGAAACGATGATGACCTCGAAGCCTGGTGTTTTTGCGGGTGGAGATATTGTAACGGGTGCTGCTACAGTTATTTTGGCAATGGGTGCTGGAAAAGTAGCTGCAGCAGGCATTGATCAATATCTTAAATCAAAATAAAGGAGTGTGTCGATTGTCCCAACTATTAGATGGTAAAGCGGTCTCCAAAATCCTAAAAGAAGAAATTCGCGAGGAAATTGCACAGTGGAGTGCTAAAGGAGTGCAACCTAAACTTTCGGTAATCTTAGTAGGAGATGACCCAGCATCTGTGGTATATGCACGTTCAAAGCAGAAAGTCTGTGAAGGAATAGGAATGGCTTTCGAACTCTTCACCATGCCAGGCTCAACTCCTGAAGCAGATGTCTTGGCACGCATTGAAAGCCTTAATAATGATCAGGATGTTCACGGTATCATGATTGAACTCCCGCTGCCTAAAGGAATGAGCAAAGAAAAGATTATGGCTGCCGTCCGTCCAGATAAGGACGTAGACGGAGTTCATCCCATTAATCGTGGCTACATTTTAAGCGGCGAGGAAGGGCTTTTCCCTGCCACTCCACAGAGCTGTATCGAGCTGCTTCTGCGTTCGGGAGTCGAAATTTCTGGGAAGCATGTGGTTATTGTTGGACGGGGAGAAACCGTTGGCAAACCGTTAGTTTTCTTAATTCTTAAGCACAATGCAACAGTGACTATTTGTCACTCCAAAACACCTGATTTAGGGGCATTCACCCGTCAAGCTGATATTTTGATTGCTGCTGTGGGTCGTGCTAAGTTAATCAAAAAGGATATGGTTAAAGCAGGCGCGATCGTCGTCGATGCCGGCATTAACGAAATTCCAGAGGGAATCTGTGGAGACGTTGATTTCCAGGCAGTTCAAGAAGTGGCCTCATTAATTTCTCCAGTTCCAGGTGGAGTCGGTTCCCTAACCACCGCCTTAATTATGCGCAATGTTCTCAAAGGAATCGTTCTGCAGGGGGGAGCGCGTTAATGGATACGAATAAGATTTGGGAGTGGACAACGGAAGAGTTTTTGACGGTGTCGGCCAGTTCTTCACCAACACCAGGCGGTGGCAGTGTTTCCGCCTATGTTGGAGCACTAGCGGCGTCGATGACCTGTATGGTGGCCAACCTCACAGTTGGTAAAGAAAAGTATAAAGAAGTTGAACCTGAAGTAAAAGAGATTTTGGCTGAGGCGGAAACAGTCTTAGGTTTGTTAAAGACTGGTTTAAGTCAGGATATCGCTGAGTTCTCCAATTTTATGGATGTTCTAAAATTACCAAAAGGCACGGACGAGGAAAAAGCTGTACGCACTGAGAAAATGCAAGCGGTCTTAGTCTCGGCGACAGATACTCCCCTCGGGATTTCCCAAAACTGCTTTAGAGTATTGCAATTGGCTCAGAAACTAGCTCCCATCGGGAACAAAGGTGCCATCAGTGATGTTGGCGTATCCGCTTATTTAGCAGAGAGTGCGCTCAAGTCTGCTATGCTCAGCGTCGATATTAACCTTCCTGGAATTAAAGACGCAGGATATCAAGAGCGAGTTAAAGCTGAACGTGCTCGACTCTTCGAACAAGCCGCTATTATTTGTGCTGAGACCGTAGCAGTTGTGCAGAGTCGAATGTAAACTCGTGGTTCGTGGTTCGAACCTTGGACTTTGAACATAGGATATCGAACGTCAAATAAGGGGTGAGGAAAAATATTTCCTTGCCTCTTATTTCTATTTTCCTTCAAAGCCCCCCCCCGCCTAACTCGTGGTTCGGACTTCGAACATCGATCATCGAATATCGAATATCGATTAGCTCCCCACTTTTCTTTATGTTATGATAGGCATTGAGGTGAAGTTTGTGCCAAAGATATGGACGGTATCTGAGATCGTCAGCCAGATTGGCTGGGTTCTACAGGACCGAGTGGATCTGCAAAATTGTTGGATCAGTGGTGAACTTTCCAACTATAAAAACCATCGCGCCTCCGGTCATTGGTATTTTACCCTAAAAGACGAGTCGTCAAGTCTTAAGGCGGTGATGTTTAAAAGCCGATCTGAACGCGTGCGTTTTGTCCCATCGGATGGCTTAAAAGTGATGATTCGCGGAAATATCCGTATGTACGAGCGCGAAGGCACGATTCAATTCTATGCAGAAGAGATGGAACCGAGTGGATTAGGCCAACTTTACTTAGCGTTTGAGCAACTTAAAATAAAGCTTGCTGGGGAAGGGCTATTCGATCCCCTTCGCAAAAAAAAGATCCCTCGTTATCCTCAACGAATTGGGATCGTTACGAGTCCGACGGGAGCGGCGATTCGAGATATTTTAAACATTATGGAACGTCGGCATCCCAAGATGTCTTGGGTCTTAGCGCCTGCAGCCGTACAGGGAGAAGCAGCGCCTCGAGAAGTGGCTCAGGCGATCGCCCGACTTAACCGCTCTAGGACAGTGGATGTTATCATTGTCGGTCGAGGTGGGGGATCACTGGAAGAGTTGTGGGCTTTTAATACTGAAGTAGTGGCCCGCGCCATTGCCGAGTCGGTGATACCCGTTATTTCTGCAGTAGGACACGAAACGGATGTGACCATCGCAGACTATGTGGCAGACCTGCGTGCGCCAACTCCTTCAGCTGCCGCTGAGCTGTCTGTGCCTATTTTGCAGGATTTGCAGTCTCAAGTCAACCAACTCTGTGTTCAACTTCAAAGCGCAATGGGAACCCTAATCGAGGGAAAACGTCAGACTCTGGAAAGGATCTCTAATAAGGGGCCACTTAAAGATCCCTTATGGCGAATTGATCAAAACCGGCAACGCTTGGATACACTACAGATGCGCCTTCAGGAAGGCATGACTAGATTTGTGGCGGATAAAAATGGTATACTAAACCTATTCGCTGCCAAGCTGAACCTCCTGAGTCCCTTGGCTATCTTAGGTCGAGGATACTCTTTGACTTATGATCAAACAGGGAACCTCCTGCGTTCAGTGGAGCAGGTTGAGTGTCATCAGCAGATACGGGTTCGCCTAGGAGAAGGAAGTTTGCGCTGCGAAGTGTTAGAGAAGGAGTTTTAAATCCATGAGCAAAGACAAATGGCTCGATGACCTCTTTAATGAACCCTCAGAGGAAATAGTTCTCAAAGAGGTACTGGTCTTTGAGGAAACGCCGACAGATAGCAAAGGGCAGGAAGTTGAAGCCCTAACCTTGGAGAAAGGGCTTCAAAATTTAGAAATAATCGTTAAGACTCTTGAACAAAAGGACCTTCCCTTGGAAAAAGCCTTAAGCCTATTCAAGGAGGGGGTTGGCCTTGTTCAGTATTGTTCTAATGTTTTGGATCTAGCGGAAAAACAGATGGAAATTCTGCTTGAAGGTCCAGACGGAAAGTTGCAGATAAGACCTGCCAGTTTTGATATGGAAGGATGAACCGCGTGTTTAAGGAAACCTTTCAACGCTATCTCAGCATGATTGAACAAACCCTCGCTCAATTACCCTGGGAAAAGGATGTCTTGAATCAAAGCATGTACTATTCCTTGATTGGGGGAGGTAAACGGATTCGACCTGTTTTAGCATTAGCTTCTGCAGAGGCTGTGGGCAGTAATCCAGAAAGCATAGTACCTGCTGCTATCGCGCTGGAACTCATTCATACATACTCCCTAATTCACGATGATTTACCGGCCATGGATAATGATGACTATCGGAGGGGAAGATTATCCAATCATAAGGTTTTCGGAGAGGCCAACGCCATTCTTGCTGGTGACGCGTTATTAACCTATGCTTTTGAATTATTGGCTAATCCTAAACTCGGTCAACCTGAGAGGCAGCTGAGAGTTATTCGAGAAGTTGCGCTTGCCGCCGGAAAAGTCGGGATGGTTGGCGGGCAGGTAGCGGATGTTGCTGCTGAAGGAAAATCCCTAACCTTACTCGAGATTGAAGAGATTCATAAAGCTAAGACAGGTGCTTTACTCACGGCTTCTGCACGGCTTGGCGGGATTTTGGCTGGGGGCACGGAGGATCAGCTTAAGGCCTTGACTAGCTATGCTCAGGCCTTGGGGTTAGCGTTTCAAATTAAAGATGATATCTTAGATGTGGTCGGAGATAGTGATACTCTCGGGAAACCAGCCGGCAGTGATCTGCGTCAGAATAAGGCGACTTACGTTTCTTTACTAGGACTAGAGGGGGCAGAGTACCAGCTGCATGCCCAAATTAAAGAAGCGTTGTCCGCTTTGCAGCCCTTTGGCGAAGCAGCGAGCTTCCTAAAGGAACTAGCCTATTATATTGAACAACGTAAACATTAAAAAGAGGGTCATTTATGAGTATTATCCCAGGGATTTTAAATAATGCCATTCTAATTTCTGCAGTGACAGCTTGGTTGATAGCCCAGTTGCTCAAGGTTGCAGTGAATTTCATATTGTTAAGAAAACTCAATTTTCAAATGATCATCAGTTCAGGTGGTTTCCCAAGCTCTCACTCCGCGACGGTGAGTGCTTTAGCATTAGGAATTGGAAAATACTATGGCTGTGATTCACCCATCTTTGCGGTTGCAGCTGTTTTTGGTATGATTGTTCTTTATGATGCGGCTGGGGTACGACGTGCAGCGGGTAAACAGGCAGAAGTCTTAAATCAATTAATTGAACGCTTGTACCATGGACCTGTCCCTGCTCAAGAAAAGTTAAAGGAATTAATAGGCCACACACCCTTAGAGGTCTTCGGAGGTGTGATGGTAGGGCTTATAGTAGGGTTCTTAATCTAGTGAATTGGGATTGACTGGACCTAAAAAATGAGGGGGCAAAAAGGATGGGGCTACTCGGGACAATTCATGAGCCAAAGGTCTTGCGCTCGTTAGATTTGACCGAGCTAAAGACTTTGGCGCAAGAAATTCGGCAAGAAATGATTGACGTGGTCTCCAAAAATGGAGGGCATTTGGCGCCAAACCTTGGAGTTGTAGAACTTACCTTGGCTTTACACCGAATATTTGATAGCCCTTACGACAAGATCGTCTGGGATGTTGGTCATCAGACTTATGTGCATAAGCTATTAACAGGCCGTTTGGATCGTTTTAAAACCATTCGTAAATATCAGGGCTTGTCTGGTTTTCCAAAACGGGCGGAGAGCACCCATGATTGTTTTGAAACGGGGCATTCCAGTACATCCATTTCTGCCGCTGTTGGGTTTGCCAAGGCCCGAGATGTTCTTCGGGAGAGCCACCATGTAGTGGCTGTGATCGGAGATGGGGCAATGACGGGTGGCATGGCCTATGAGGCTTTGAACCATGCGGGACATAGTGAAACAAATTTAATCGTGGTTCTGAATGATAACGAAATGTCAATTTCCCCCAATGTTGGGGCCATGTCGACCTACCTTAATCGATTAAGGACAGACCCGCTCTATGATAAACGGAAAGAAGACCTGGAGTATCTCCTAAAACGAATACCGGGTATTGGCACAAAAGTTGCAAAATTGGCGGCTAAAGCAAAAGATAGTTTAAAATATTTGCTGGTTCCAGGTCTTATCTTCGAGGAATTGGGCTTCACTTATTTAGGACCGATTAATGGACATGATCAAGCCTTGCTTGAAGAGGTACTTGATCAAGCTAAAAATAAAAAGGGACCCGTTCTGGTCCACGTCTTAACTCATAAGGGCAAAGGGTACAAACCTGCAGAAGAAAATCCAGATATCTTTCATGGTGTAGGCCCGTTTGAACCAGAGACTGGCAAGGTGACGAAAAAAATTGCACCTCCGACTTACACGGCGGTCTTTGGAGACACCCTTTGTACACTGGCCTGCCAAGATTCGAAGATTGTTGCTATCACAGCTGCTATGCCGAGCGGAACCGGGCTTAATAGTTTTGCCAAGCAATTTCCAGAACGTTTTTTTGATGTGGGAATCGCGGAACAACATGCCGTAACCTTTGCGGCGGGCTTGGCATTTGGGGGACTAAAACCTGTAGTAGCGATTTATTCCACGTTTTATCAGCGAGCCTATGACCAAGTGCTCCATGATGTCTGTTTACAGCAGGCCAATGTAGTCTTAGCGATCGATCGAGCTGGAGTTGTCGGGGATGACGGCCCCACGCATCACGGAGTCTTTGATATTTCCATGTTTAGAATTATTCCGAACCTGATTTTTATGGCACCCAAAGATGAAAACGAGTTACGTCACATGCTCTATACTGCACTACAACAAAGTGGTCCAGTGGCCTTGCGTTACCCAAGGTCAGTCGGTCAAGGGGTGACCTTGGATGAGACGTTAAAGCTTCTGACCATTGGCAAAGCTGAGGTATTGAGGGACGGACGGGATGTGACCTTGATAGGGGTGGGCCCCTTAGTCCAGATCTGTTTACTTGCGGCTCAGGAATTGCGACACCAGGGTGTGGAGGCTGCGGTCATTAACTTACGTTATATTAATCCGCTCGATCGGGAAGTCCTTGCTCACTATGCGCACCTAACAAAAAAATTCATCACCGTCGAAGACCATTCCCTCAAGGGCGGGATGGGAAGTTCTATTCTAGAATTCCTTGAAGAAGAAGGAATCGATGAAGTAACGGTTGAACGGCTAGGCTATCCAGGATTCGTGGATCAAGGGTCGATTCCCCAACTCTTCATGGCCCATGGACTGTCTGTTAAAGGTATAATGCAAGCTGCTGAACGCTTGCAATTGTTTCGTCGTGCGGCGCAATCCTAGGAAGGTTCTTAAAGGCAAAAGGAAGGGATACAGTGGCTAAAGGAAAAGAACGCATTGATATTTTAATGGTCAAAAATGGATTGGCTTCTAGTCGTGAGAAGGCGAAGGCAACAATCATGGCGGGGATCGTGTTTGTTGAGGGTCAGCGAGTGGACAAACCTGGCACTGAATTGCCGGAGAACTCTCTGATTGAACTGAAAGGAGAAATCCTGCCGTTTGTATCACGGGGAGGATTAAAACTCGCTAAAGCGGTGCAAGCCTTCCATATTCCGTTTAAAGATCAAGTCGTAGCTGATATTGGTTCTTCAACTGGAGGCTTTACCGATTGTGCCTTGCAAAATGGAGCAAAACGAGTCTACGCTGTTGATGTCGGATATGGACAGTTGGACTGGAAACTCCGGACAGACCCTCGTGTAGTCTCCATGGAACGGGTGAATGCCCGCTATCTTAATCAAGATTCCCTTCCGGAAAAGGTGGATTGGGTCGTTTCAGACGTAGCATTTATCTCAATTACCAAGATCTTTCCAGCAATGATTGCTATTCTTAAAGACGATGGGCAAGTTATGTCTCTAGTTAAGCCACAATTTGAAGCAGGACGAGAGCATGTCGGGAAAAAAGGCGTCGTTAAAGATGAGAATGTTCATAAACAGGTCTTGAAAACTGTCCTCAGTGAGGCGGAAAAGCTGGGCTTTCATGTCTTAGGTTTAGACTATTCGCCGATTCGAGGTCCTGAAGGAAATATCGAGTATTTAGCTTGGCTGGGATTACAAGCTGAATTGAGCATAGATTGGCATAAAGAGCTAGAACGAGTGGTTCACGCTGCTCGGAAAGAGACGGAATAACCGGATGGATAAAATCGTTGGTTTATGGCGTAATATGACCAAACCAGAGACTCTGACGCTGGCTGAACGCATAAATGATTGGTTTCTAGCCCGGGGGTGGGTTGTTTTAACTGAATGGGAAGATATAATTAGGCAGCAAGCCCAATTTCTTATTTCCTTAGGTGGCGATGGAACTCTTCTTCAAGCAGCTCGAGAAAGTGCATCGTTTGGAATTCCTGTCTTAGGAGTCAACTTTGGACGTTTAGGATTTCTCTGTGAAATAGAGCGGGAAGACGTTTTCGGAGCCTTGGAAAAGATCTTGAATCAAGACTATAAAATTCAAGAGCGTTTGATGTTGAATGCAGTTGTTAATCGGGTAGGTACGGATAATATCTCTCATCTAGTTTTAAATGATGTTGTTTTTTCGAGGGAGAGTAAGGATGGGATAATAACTCTCCAAGTACACCTTTCTGGAGAACTCTCCGTGAGTTATCCAGCCGATGGTTTGATAATTTCGACTCCGACCGGTTCTACAGCTTATTCGCTTTCGGCAGGAGGGCCAATCGTCAGCCCGGATGTTCAAGCAATTTTGCTGACCCCTCTAGCTGCACATTCCCTGTCCGCTCGTCCCATAGTAGTTTCTGAAAAGGAAGAGATTCGTATTCTCCTTGCTAATGGCGAGAAATGTATGGTGACATTTGATGGCCGCCAAAGCGAGATGATCTATTCAGGTGAAACCGTGATTATCGAGACGGATCCAATCAAGGCCTTGTTAATTCGTTTAGGAAGCAGAAGTTTCCCCCAAGTGGTTCGAGAAAAACTGAGAGACCGTTGGCATGAGTAGAATTCGAGGCACGAGATTCGAGATTCGAGGTACGAGCAGGAACGGTTACGCTAGGTACGAGGTAGGGGTAGTTTGCGCTATACGGGAGTTTTCGAATTTCGAACATCGAACATCGAACTTCGAGTAAAGGGAGGCAAGTGATGAAAGCACGTCGTCAGATGAAGGTACAAGAAATAATCACCAGAGAAATCATTCATACCCAAGAGGATCTGGCAGAAAGACTGCGCCTTGCTGGGTTTAATGTCACTCAGGCAACGGTATCTAGAGATATTAAGGAAATGGGTCTGATTAAAGTGCCTAGTGCTGGTGAAGATTATCGTTATGCAGTTCCCACTGAGGCTCATCCCACTAACCTTCAAGATCGCTTAAAGCGTTTGCTGCGGGAAACCATGGTTTCCATAAATGACACAGAAAGTCTTATTGTAATTCGGACCATTCCCGGGAATGCTCATGCCTTAGCAGCAGTCGTGGATAATAGCAATTGGGAAGAGCTCATAGGTACGATAGCTGGAGATGATACGATTCTGCTAGTTATAAAACCAAAAGAGGCAGTACCAACAGTTTTAGACAGGATTAGCACCTTGCTCGGATAGGAGGGACGTCATGCTAACGGAGTTGTACGTAGAGAATTTTGGGTTGATGGAATCTGTGCGTTTAAAGTTTGATCGAGGTTTGACGGTATTTACGGGAGAAACTGGCGCAGGAAAATCCATGCTGATTGACGCTCTAGGGGTTCTTTTAGGTGGACGAGCTAGTGCGGATTTAATACGGCACGAAGAGGCTCAGGCTCGAATTGAAGGGGTGTTAGAAGATCTGACCTCAGAATACACCCTGAGGCTTGAGGAAGCAGGATATCCGATGGAAGAGGGCCAACTTTTTCTCTATCGTGAAATAAACTCCTCGGGAAGAAATGTCTGTCGTGTTCAAGGTCGCACAATCCCGCTGACTCTCTACCGTTCATTGTGTGAAGGGCTCGTAGATATACATGGGCAAATCGAACATTTGTCCCTCTTCCGGGCTGAAACTCATCGGGATCTATTAGATGCTTTAGGTGGAGTTCAAGACGATGTTGACCAGGTCAATGAAGCCGCTAAAGCCTATCAAGCATTGATCCGCAAAGAGCAGGAGTTGTCCATTTCAGTCGAGCAACGCCAAAAGCGTGAGGAAATCTTGAGGTACCAAATCGAAGAAATAGAACAGGTTAACCCTATCCCGGGGGAAGAAGAAGAACTTAACCAGGAAAAGAAACGGCTTAATAATGCAGAACGCATCACCAGTTTGATTTCTGAAGCCTTTACCGCCCTTTATGAGGGTTCTACTAGAGGGTACGCTGCCTGTGATCTTTTAGGACAGACTCGAAAAATACTCCAAGAACTGGCCCGATTGGACGAGACATTTGATGTAATCGAGCAAATTGAGTCCCTTTATTATGCAGCGGAGGACTTAGCTGAACAGATCAGAACGTATCGTGATAGCTTAGAGTTTGAGCCAGGAAGGCTTGATCAAATCGAGAGACGACTTATCGAGTTGACTAAGCTCAGAAAATACGGTCTAGAAGTGGAAGCTATTCTGGAAAAACGCTTGAACATGATTCAAGAGTTAGACAAAATTACCCACGTTCAGGAGCAATTTGAAACCCTACATAAACAGCAAAAATCGACCCTTAAAGCGTATGACAAAGTTGCCAAGCAACTCAGTCAGAAGCGACTGGAAATTGCTCAGCGAATCGAACAAGGTCTGGCCCTTGAACTGTCAGATTTGGGCTTAGAGAGAAGTCGGTTTGAAGTACGCTTCATACCTAATGTAGGACCTACGGTAGGAGGGGCTGAGAGGATTGAATTTTACTTTTCTGCCAATCTCGGTGAACCCCCTAAACCCTTAGCAAAAGTTGCCTCCGGAGGAGAGATGTCTCGTTTAATGTTGGCGTTAAAAAGTCTCTTAGCTAAGGTAGAGCCGGTAGGGACGTTTATTTTTGATGAGGTAGATAGTGGGGTCGGCGGTAGGACGATCCATAAAGTCGGAGAAAAGCTGGCTAAAATCGCCAGCGACAAACAAGTTTTCTGTATCACTCATGCAGCCCAAGTCGCTGCTTTTGCAGATGTTCATTATGGCATTCTCAAAGAAGTTAACGGTACTAGAACACGGACCAGGGTTGACCTTCTTACGGAATCCGATCGTATTGAGGAACTTGCCCGCATGCTGGGGGGCGGGGAAATCGAGATTACTCGTAAACATGCCCAGGAGTTATGGCAGCGATCGGGACGACATCAGTAACGACACCTTGCCATCCATGGCGATGTTCTAACCTTAAACATCCTTGTTTGAGTCATGGTTGTGTTCTAAACTCAAACACCCTTGTTTGAGTCATGGCGGTGTTCTCATCTCGACCATCCTTCTTCGAGTCATGGCTACAGGGACAATCGGCCTCCGCCGGCGTCTGAAGGCTTGCCAAGCATGGTTTTTCTATAAAATTTCGAAGTCATAATGATCTGCTTTAAATATTTTTGGTTATCTTAAGATGGACGAAGACTGCACAATTTATTATGCAGTCTTTTTCTTTTGTCTGTTTTGCCAATGTTTTAGAAAATAGGAACTGATTTTACAGGATGAAAGACTATAGATTTGGATAATTTAACGTTAGATTCAATTTAAAAAATTTCACTTCACTTATTATAGGACGCTCTAAAAAGAGGAAAGGGAAGAAAAATGGGGAGAATAGAGTGGAGGATGATAAGAGAGTGAAAAAAAGAAGCATCTTACTACTAATCAGTCTCTTGTGTTGTACCTTCCTACAATTATTAGTTGAATTGCCTGAACTTCATAAAGCAGAGATTAGTCATACTGAACCTAAATTTAGAGGCATTTGGTCAAATATCATAAAAATTGAGAAGGTCCCCTCTAATCAAATCGTTTCTGTGGCCACAGGATTATCCCGTTCCCAAATGTCTGAGAAATTAGAAATTGCCTACAAATTATTTGGGATTTTTCCCTTAAGGACTAGCGAAATACAAGTGATGAGTCCTGTAAAATTAATTCCAGGTGGACATTCTATTGGAGTTACCTTACAAACTAAAGGAGTCATGGTAGTAGGTCAAGCCCCGGTCGTTGACAAGAATGGAAAAAAAACGTTCCCAGCTAAAGAAGCAGGTATTGAAGTTGGAGATATTCTCCTAAAAGTCAATAATCAAGAAGTTCGAACAGATCAAGAGGTTTCTAATGCAGTCAATTTAGCGGGTGAAAAAAATGGAAGCGCGAACGTGTTATTTAAACATCAGGATCAAATCATAGAAAAAAGTGTTAATCCAATTTATTGTTCGGAAACAGGTCGATATCGTATGGGTTTATTTGTTCGTGATGAAGCAGCAGGTGTGGGTACTCTTTCTTTTTTTGACCCTGTTTCGAAACAATACGGAGCACTTGGGCACGTGATTACTGATGCGGACACCAATCAGAAAATTGAAGTCTATAATGGTAAAATAATAGCCTCGACGATTTATGCCATCGAAAAGGGGAAACGTGGGCATCCAGGCGAAAAAATAGGTTCGTTTATTTCTAATTCGATCTTCAGTGGAACTATTGAAAAAAATACCCTGACCGGGATTTTTGGAACGATGAGCGGTCAAATTGAAAACTCCTTTTTCAAAGA
Source organism: Desulfosporosinus sp. BICA1-9 (assembly GCF_000802135.1). Classification (NCBI taxonomy): domain Bacteria; kingdom Bacillati; phylum Bacillota; class Clostridia; order Eubacteriales; family Desulfitobacteriaceae; genus Desulfosporosinus; species Desulfosporosinus sp. BICA1-9. The sequence continues at coordinate 234 of NZ_JUEE01000249.1, read as the reverse complement.
AGCTATTCCAGTCGGCTGGGAATCTGAGATTAAAGTTGGTCCGGCCAAGATTTATACGGTGGTACAAGGAGAAAAAATTGAGGAATTTGAGGTCAACATTGATCGTGTCATGCACAATCGAACCGATAGCAAAAACATGATCGTTCGTGTTACCGACCCTAGGCTGCTAGATATAACAGGCGGTATTATCCAAGGAATGAGTGGTAGTCCCATAATTCAGGACGGCAAACTTAT